>DATEJA010000001.1:0-10716 GCA_035278405.1 Sphingobium sp.
CGCCCCCGGATGATCGTGTCGATGACCGAAGCGGACAGGCTCGCCGGCAGGTCCGGGTCCCAGGCGGTGTAGACGACATGGGCCGTCATGCCGATCGGCGCATCCTTCATCGCCTGGAAGGGCGCCAGGTCAGTCGCCAGCGCCTCCTCGTCGGCGGTGACGATCGGCAGGTCGTGATGGCTGTCGACCATCGCCCGGCCATGCCCGGGCATATGCTTGACGATCCCCACCACGCCGCCTTCGCCCAGCCCTTCGATGACGGCGCGGCCCAGCGCCGCCACGCGCATGGGTTCAGCGCCCAGCGTGCGGTCGCCCATGATGTCGCTCGCCCCCTCCTGCCGGACATCGAGCAGCGGCAGCGCATCGACATTGATCCCGACCTCGGCGAGCGTCGCCGCGATCGCATGGGCATTGGCGCGGGCGGCGGCGATCGCGCTCGACGGGGCAATGTCGTAGAGCCGGTCGAACATCGCGCCGGGCGGGAAGCTAGGCCAGACCGGCGCCTGCATCCGCGCGACGCGCCCGCCCTCCTGGTCGATCATGATCAGCAGATCGTCCCGCCCATGAAGCGCGCGCAGGGAATCGGTGAGCGCCCGCAGCTGCGCCCGATCGGCGATGTTGCGCCGGAACAGGATATAGCCGGCCGGCTGCGCATCGGCAAAGAAAGCGCGCTCATCGGGAGAAAGGGTTTCGCCCGAAAGGCCGAAGATGACGGGTTTCATGAGGGCGATGGTAGCGAGTGTGACGGACGCTGTCGAAGGGGTTGTTGGAAGCACAACCGATTCCCTCTCCCTTCAGGAGAGAGGGCCGGGGAGAGGGGAAGGCACCGCGCTATGTCGGACAGCACGCCCTCCAGATTCTGCATGACCTCTGTGTTGCTGAACCGAACAACACGCCAGCCGCGCTCCTCAAGACAGCGCGTCCGCCGCGCATCACACTCAGCGGCGGCGCCATGCATATCGCCGTCGATCTCAACCACCAGCATCGCCGCCCGACAGGTGAAGTCAGCATTGGTAAGGGCCGATCACCGTCTGCCGCCGAAACTTCGCCCCCGCGAAACGCTTAGCGCGCAGATGATACCAGTGGCGCGCCTCCGCCGGCGTCAGCTCCCGCCGCAGCAGCTTCGCATAACCCAGCGTCTTCCGATCCCGCAGCGTCGCCCCCTCTCCCCGACCCTCTTCCCTGAAGGGAAGAGGGAGATTAGTTCACGACGATGCAGCTCTCCCCGGCCACCTTCAGCTTGCCGCACAGCATGCTGGCCTGAGCCCCCGCCGTGGCGCGCAGCCGGTAGAGGGTGCTGCCGCCCACCTCGGCGGGTTCCACCGACATGCTGAGCGGGGCCAGATAGGCGAAGCGCTTGGACAGGCGGGCCCAGGCATCGCGCGCGCCCGACTGGCTGCCATAGGCGCCCAGCTGGATGACGCTGCCGCCGGCGATGCGACCGGGTTGCGCGGCGGGGCGCACATTGGTTTCGTCGGCCACGCGCGCGGTCACGCTCTGCGCCGGCTTGCCGGGATGGGCGGGCGGCGTCTTGGCGGCGCCCGTCGGCGTGATCGGCGCTTCGGGCACGCGGCTGGGATCGATGCGGCCATCGCGCGCCACGCCTTCGCTGGCGGCGAAGCTGGCATCGCCCTCGCCCTCGAACTTCTTGGCATCGGCCTCGCCGGCCGGGACCTTATAGTCGCCTGCGGGCGCGCTGATCAGCTTGCCTTCGCCGCCGTCGCTGCCATGGCGGTGCTGCAGCAGCCAGACGGCGCCCACCACGCCCGCGATCAGCAGCAGGCCGCACAGGATGAAACCCAGGATCGGGGACAGGCCCTTTTCCTCTTCCTCCTCGATGCCGGGCTCGAGCCAGGGCAGACGCTCCTCGTCATCCAGATCGAGCCGCCCCCTCGCATAATCGCCCATCGTCGCCTTGCCTCCGCCTGGCTATTGCATTTCCGTCAATGCGGCCACGCCCATGAGCGCGAGACCGTTCCGGATGATCTGCCCGATTCCGCGGCTCAAGAAAAGGCGTGCGGAAGTTATCGAAAAATCATCCATCTGGATGACGCGCGCGGCCGGATTGTCGTTGCCCAAATTCCACCAGCTGTGGAATTCCGAAGCCAAGTCGTTGAGATAAAAGGCAATACGGTGCGGTTCGCGCGCTGACGCGGCCCCTTCGACCACCCGCGGAAACTGGGCCGCCAACTTAACAAGATTAAGTTCGGCAGTCCCAAGGCGGGACAGATCGGGTGCAGGAAGTTCTATTCCTGCCTCCTGTGCGCGGCGTCCCAGCGACGAAATCCGGGCATGGGCATATTGGACGTAGAAGACCGGATTGTCCTTCGACGCCTCCACCACCTTGGCAAAGTCAAAGTCCATCTGCGCGTCGGCCTTGCGCGTCAGCATGGTGAAGCGGACGACATCCTTGCCCACTTCGCGCACCACATCGGCCAGCGTCACGAAATTGCCGGCGCGCTTGGACATCTTCACCGGCTCGCCGTCGCGCAGCAGCCGGACCATCTGAATGAGCTTGACGTCGAAGCGCGCCTTGCCCTCGGTCAGCGCGGCGACGGCGGCCTGGATGCGCTTGACCGTGCCGGCATGGTCGGCGCCCCAGATGTCGATCAGCTGGTCGGCGCTCTGCGCCTTCTGGAAATGATAGGCCATGTCGGCGCCGAAATAGGTCCAGGCGCCGTTCGACTTCTTGATCGGCCGGTCCTGATCGTCGCCGAACTTCGTGGATCGAAACAGGGGAAGCTCGACCGGCTCCCAATCCTCGGGCGTCTCGCCCTTGGGCTCTTCGAGCACGCCGTCATAGACAAGGTCGTGCGCGCGCAGCCAGGCTTCGGCCGCCTCGGGCTTGCCCGCCGCCTGCAATTCGGCCTCGGACGCGAAGATATCATGATGGATACCCAGCAGCGCGAGGTCGCTGCGGATCATCACCATCATCGCGGCGACCGCGCGGGTCCGGAACAGGACGAGCCACTCGCTCTCCGGCGCGCCGACGAACTGGTCGCCAAACTCTTCGGCCAGCGCCTGCCCCACGGGGACCAGATAGTCGCCGGGATAAAGGCCTTCCGGAATCTCGCCGACATTCTCGCCCAGCGCCTCGCGGTAGCGGACATGGGCGGAGCGGGCGAGCACGTCGACCTGGCCGCCGGCATCGTTGATATAATATTCGCGGATGACCTTGTGCCCGACATATTCGAGCAGCGTGGCGAGCGCGTCGCCCACCACGGCGCCCCGGCAATGGCCCATATGCATGGGGCCGGTCGGGTTGGCCGAGACATATTCGACATTGACGGTGACGCCCTTGCCCGCCTCGGACCGACCATAATCCGCCGCCTCGGCATGGATGGCGGCGAGTTCGGCGCGCCAGGTGGCGTCGGTCAGCTTGAGGTTGATGAAGCCGGGGCCAGCGATCGCGGCGCTCTCGACTTCGTCCAGCCTTTCCAGCCCGGCGACGATCTTCTCGGCGAGCGCGCGTGGGTTGGTCCCGGCGGGCTTGGCCAGCACCATCGCGGCGTTGGTGGCAAGGTCGCCATGGCTCGCATCGCGCGGCGGCTCGACCGTAACCGGCTTGCGGTTGAGCCCGGCAGGCAGCGTGCCGTCCGCCTCCAGCGCGTCGAGCACGGCGTTCAGATGGGCGGTGAAACGAATGTAAAGGGACAAGGGAGCGAACTTTCTTGCGAACGTCCGTTCATCCTGAGCTTGCCGAAGGTCGCGCGGGCTTCGACAAGCTCAGCCCGAACGGGGAATTGGGCTGTGCTTAACGAGTGGCGTTATATCGGAGCTGATCCTGGGTCAGGTTGAAACCCACGAGCAGCTCGAAACTGGTTCGCTGCAGCGCCGCGCGGACATCGGGCTGGGCGAAGGGGTCGATCGCGGCGTCGGCGTCACCCGCCTTGCGCTTCTGCGTGATCTTGGCCTGGATGTCGGCGGGCAGAGTGGCGGCGGCCTTGTCGACATAGGATCCCGCCTTGGCGGTCGCGCTGGCGCGATACTGGCCGGCGGGGAAGTTCAGCACGACCTGGCCGACGCGCTTGGCCACGACCGCATTGCCGCCGCGCACCACGGCCGAGAAATAGGGCAGCGTCACCTGCCGCGCCGCGCTCGCGTCGCTGCGGCGCGCGTTCACGGTGAAGGTCGCCTCGCTGTAGAATTGCGCGCCTTCCGCGCAGGTCGAACGCAGGTCGGTGATGTCCGCCACCACGTCGATCGCTCGCGCGTCGGTGCTCTGCGGCGGGTTGAACAGCGTGACGTCGCCCGTATAGGCGGGGATCGCCGCGACCGGGCAGGCCGATCGCACGGCCACGATGCCGCCGGTGGGGTCGATCTCCCCCCGCCGCGAACAGCCCGCCAGGGCAAGGGCCATCATTCCGGTCAGCGCGATACGAGTAAAGGTCACGAGATAATCCCTTGGGGAACAGGCGTCGGGCTTCATTATCCGCACCCTGCCCGCCACGCAACCGAAAGGAACAGCGTGCCTCCCCCTTCCTTCCGGCGCGACATTGGCCTAAGCGGCGGGCATGACTGCGCCTGCACATTCCGGCCGCCCGCCCATGAAGCTGCTGATCGCCGCGCCGCGCGGCTTTTGCGCCGGGGTCGACCGCGCCATCGTCATCGTCGAAAAGGCGATCGAGAAATATGGCGCGCCGGTCTATGTCCGCCATGAAATCGTCCACAACAAATATGTCGTCGACAGCCTGAAGGCGAAGGGCGCGATCTTCGTCGAGGAACTGGACCAGGTGCCCGACGGCGTGCCGGTGGTCTTTTCCGCCCATGGCGTGCCCAAGGCGGTGCCGACCAAGGCGGCCGAGCGCGGGCTCGATTATCTCGACGCCACCTGCCCGCTGGTCAGCAAGGTGCACCGCCAGGCCGAACGGCAGGTGGAGGCCGGCCGCCACATCCTGTTCATCGGGCATAAGGGCCATCCCGAGGTGGTCGGCACCTTCGGCCAGGTGGACGAAGGCCATATGACCCTTATCGAAACGGTAGAGGACGCCGAAGCCTTCGCGCCCGCCGACCCCGACAATCTTGCCTTCCTCACCCAGACCACGCTGTCGGTCGACGACACCGCCGCGATCGTCGCCACGCTGCACCGGCGCTTCCCCACCATCCACGCGCCCCGGGGCGAGGATATCTGCTACGCCACCTCCAACCGGCAGGCGGCGGTCAAGGCGATCGCCGCGACCTGCGATGCCCTCTATGTGATCGGCGCGCCCAACAGTTCCAATTCGCTGCGCCTGGTCGAAGTGGCCGAGCGCGAAGGCACGCCCGCGCGCCTCATCCAGCGCGCCGACGAGATCGACTTCGCCTGGCTCGCCAATGTCCGCACGCTGGGCCTGACCGCCGGCGCCTCCGCCCCGGAGATATTGGTGCGCGAAGTGGTCGACCGGCTCGCCACCCGGTTCGAGGTGACCGAGGAACAGGTGGAAACCGCGCGCGAAAGCATCGCCTTCAAGCTGCCCCGCGGACTGGAGGCCGCGTAAGTCCATGGCCGTCTACACCCATGTCCCCGCCGAGGAGATCGACGCCTTCCTCGCCCGCTACGACGCCGGCCGGCTCGTCTCCGCCAAGGGCATTGCCGAGGGGGTGGAGAACAGCAATTACCTGCTCGAAACCACCGGCGCCGACGGCAACGGCCACCGCTATATCCTGACCCTCTATGAAAAGCGGGTGGATGAAGCCGACCTCCCCTTCTTCATGGACCTGCTCGATCATCTGGGCGCGCGCGGCTGCCTGGTGCCCCGCTTTATCGCCGACCGGCAGGGCCAGCGTCTCCAGCAGCTGGGCGGCCGCCCCGCCTGCCTGATCGAATTCCTGACCGGCATTTCCGTCACCGAGCCCACCGCCGGCCAGGCGCGGGCGGCGGGCGCCGCGCTCGGCCAGCTGCACCGCGCGGCCGAAGGCTTCGCCGGCGAACGGCGCAACGCGCTCGACATCGCCGGCTGGCATGAACTGGCGGCCAAATGCGGCGATCATTTCGACGAGATCGCGCCGGGCCTTGCCGCCCGCGTCGCCGACGAACTCGCCTATCTCGACGCGCACTGGCCCGCCGACCTGCCGCGCGCGGTGATCCATGCCGATCTTTTCCCCGACAATGTGCTGATGCTGGGCGATGAGGTGACCGGCCTCATCGACTTTTATTTCAGCTGCACCGACATTCGCGCCTATGACCTGGCGGTGACGCACAGCGCCTGGATATTCAGCAATGACGGCGCGCATTTCTTCGCCGATCGGTCGGCGGCGATGCTGGCGGGCTATGAGGCGACGCATGGCCTGTCCGATGCCGAGCGCGCGGCCTTCCCCACCCTCTGCCGGGGCGCGGCGCTGCGCTTCCTGCTGACCCGCGCCTATGACTGGATCAATACGCCGCCCGACGCGCTGGTGACCCGCAAGGACCCGCTCGCCTATCTGCGGCGCCTCGATTTCTATGCCCGCGCCGGCACGGAGCTGATGGGCCTGTAGGCAAGCCGTGCCCGTGCGAAAGCAGGAGCGAAGCGTTCTGGCCGCGGCGCTTGCCGCCCTGGGCTCCTGCTTCCGCAGGAGCACAACTTATGGAAACATCCCTCGCATGACTGACCTCCCCCAAGTCGAAATCTTCACCGACGGCGCCTGCAAGGGCAATCCCGGCCCTGGCGGCTGGGGCGCGGTGCTGCGCTCTGGCACGACGGAAAAGGAAATATCGGGCGGCGAGCCGCAGACCACCAACAACCGCATGGAGATGATGGCGGCGGTCGAGGCGCTGAACGCGCTCAAGAAGCCCTGCCAGGTGACGCTCTATACCGACAGCAAATATGTGATGAACGGCATCACCAAATGGGTCTTCGGTTGGCAGAAAAACGGCTGGAAGACCGCCGATCGCAAGCCGGTCAAGAATGGCGAACTCTGGCAGGCGCTGCTCGCCGCGACCGCCCGCCACAAGGTCAGCTGGCAATGGGTGAAGGGCCATGCCGGCCACCCGGAAAATGAACGCGCCGATCAACTCGCCTGCGCGGCGGCCGAACTGTTCCGGGCCTGACGAGCGCCAGGGACAGTGTCACCTCGATGAAACCGTTCCGCGGCGCAGGCCGGGGCCCAGTTCCAACCTCGCCACTGAACCCCGCCCTACGCCGCGGAACAGCCTGCTTCAGCCCATATCAAAGCACCCTCAAGGATAACGCTGCGTCCAGTCCGCAGGATAGGGCGCCTGCCAGCGCGTGCCCGCGACCCAAGTCGTCCCGCGCGGCGCGAAGCCTTCCTCGATCGTGCCGACCCGCTTCATTGCATCGCTGACGGATGCATCCCGGCAAGAGGTTCCGGGCGGCGTGGCGGTCGACGATTCGCCCAGCTTGTCGCACAGATAGCGCGCCGTCAGCGCCACGCGATGACGCAGCTCGTCCTTGCCCGCCTTGGTGCTCAGGTCCAGATCGGCATAGCTGACCGGCTGGGACAGCGACTGCACGCTGTCGGGAACGCGGCCATAGCGGCCCGTCACAGTGATTTCCTCCGGCGGTTGAGCAAAGCTGGCTACGCCGGTGGCGAACAGCAGGCCCGTCGCGAACAGGGCCGATCCTTTGATTATCGATCTTCTCATGGGGGCATCCTTCCTATTCAAGGATTGGCCGCCTGTTTATTTCACCGCATCTGCGCGCGAGCGGCCGATCACCTAACGTGATCGCGCGCCGTTCGTTCCGATGCACCCACTCCCTTTCCCCTTCAGGGGAGAGGGTCGGAGGAGAGGGGGACGCACGACAAGGCCTTCACTTACCCAACTCCCCCGGAAAGCGAGGACAAGCCAGTCACCCTCCCCCAAACCGCCCCGCCGCATAGCGCGCCACATCTGTCCCCGCGACCGCCGCCGGCGCCGCGTCCCCGGTCACCAGGCTCGCCCCCAGCAAAGCCGCTGCGGGCGCCGTCTGGATGCCAAAGCCCCCCTGCCCGGCAAACCAGAAGAAGCCCGGCACCCGCGCGTCGAAGCCATAGACCGGCGCACGATCGGGCGCGAAGCTGCGCAGGCCCGCCCATCGCCGCTCCACCGCCGCGACCGGCCAGTCCACCACCGCCTCGAACCGGGCGATCGCCTGCGCCACCGCCAGTTCCTCGGGCGCGGCATCGCAGGGCAGCGACGGCTCCTCGTCATGCGGGGTCAGCCAGACGCGGCCTTCCCCTTCCGGCTTGAAATAAAATTGCCCAGCCAGATCCATCACCAGCGGCAGGTCGGCCGACGGCATGTCCGGCACGCGCAGCTGCACCACCGTCCGGCGCAGCGGCGTGATGCCGATCGGCGCGACGCCGCTACGCCCCGCCACATCATCGGCCCAGGCGCCCGCCGCATTGACCAGCACTCCGCAGGCGATCGCGCCCTCGGCCGTGTCGACCTGCCACCCTCCCGCCGCCCAGCGCGCCCGCTCCAGCCGCGTCGAAAGCCGCAGCTCGCCCCCGCGCCGGCGCAGCAGCCGCATCCAGGCCTGGTGCAGCGCCGCCACGTCGATGTCGCACACGTCCGGCTCCAGCACCCCCAGCGTCCATGGCGGCCGCAGCCCGGGCACCAGCGATCCCGGCTCGACCGGCAGCAGCTTCACCCGACCGGCAAAGTCCGCCAGCAGCCGGTCGCGCGCCGCTTCGTCCCCTGCCCGCCCGACATGCAGCGTGCCGCGCGGCGTCAGGAACGACCGTTCGGAAAAGTCGGGATCGGGGTGATGCAGCAAGGGCCCGGAGGCGGTGGTCAGCGGCTGAACCGCCCGCCCGCCATAGCTTTCCTCCCAGAAGGCGACGGAGCGCCCGGTGGCATGATAGCCCGCGCTCGCCTCCCGCTCCAGCACCAGCACCGACCCGTGCCGCGCCAGTTCCGCGCCCAGGCTGACGCCGGCGATGCCGCCGCCGACCACGACAATGTCATAGCGGGTCATGCCGGCGCCACTTCATCCAGAAAAGCGTCGATCCGCCGCAGCGCGTCCAGCCGCACCGGGTCCAGCTCGCGCAATATCTCATGCGCGGCCTCCGTCCCATAGACATGCAGCCGCGCGCCCGGGATACGCGCGGCGACGCGGCGGATCGCCGGCGTCGACACCAGCTGGTCGGCGTCGGTCGCCAGGATCAGCAGCGGCACGGCGATGCGCTCCAGTCCGCTCCCCTGCTCCAGCGCGCGCGTGGAATCGAGCGCCTCCGCGACCCAGCGCCAGCTTGGGGACCCCAGCGCCACGTCGCGGCTATGGTCACGCCACCACAATTCGTCGGCATAGCGTTCCGGATCATGCGTCAGCCGCTTCTGCCGCAAGGCGCGCTGCCGGGGCGATCCTTCCTTCTGCGTCCAGGCCTGCCGCTCCGACAGGCCGAGCGCGCACATGGCCTTCGCGATCCCCACCGCCAGCCCGCGCGGCAGCGGCGCGGAATGGACGTCCATCATCGGCGCGACCGTGACGGCGGCGTCGGGCGCCGCCATCCCCTCGGCCAGCGCGCGCAGCAGCAGATGCCCTCCCATGCTGTGGGCGACGATGACGGTCGGCCCTGTCCCCTCGCTCCGCCAATCGGCCGCAAAGGCGCCCAGGTCGGCGATCCACTGGCCGAAACTCCCGACATGGCCGCACAGCGGATCGCCGGCCAGCCGCCCCGACCCGCCCTGTCCGCGCCAGTCGAAGCTGGTGACGGCCCAGCCGCGCCCGGCCCAATGGTCGATCACCTCCAGATATTTCTCGATCATGTCGCCGCGCCCGCCCAGCAGCAGCATGCGGCCGCGCCTGCCCTCGCCCAGCCGATAGCGGCGCAGCTTCCAGCCGTCGGGCGCGGTCCAATAGTCCAGCCGCCCGTTCATCGGCCAGGCGCGCCGGTCGAAGGCGGGGGGAACGAAGGCGGGTTGATCCATCGGGCGCATGGTTACGCTTTGGTAAGCCATCGGGTCTAGTGTGTAGAGTCATGTCGGGGGAATATTTCAAACTGGCGCTGCTTGGCGCCCTGGGCATCCTGCTCGTCATCGCATGCGTCACGGACCTGCGATCGCGCATCATCTCCAATCGGCTGAACCTGTGCATCGCCGCCCTGGCGCCGCTCTGGTGGCTCGCCAGCGGGCTCGACCCGTGGCCGGGCATGGCGATGCAGCTGGCGCTGGCGCTGGCGGTGTTCGTCGCCTTCGCCGCGCTTTTCGCGATCGGCTGCATGGGCGGCGGCGACGTCAAGCTGCTGGGCGCGCTGGCGCTGTGGTTCCCGTGGGGGCCGATGCTTTCGATGCTGATGCTCATGGCGCTGATGGGCGGCGTGGTGACGATCGTCACCGTGGTCCACCACCGCATGACGCGAACGCTGGGGCAGCCGCAGATCCCCTATGGCATCGCCATTTCCTTCGCCGCGCTGTGGTTGATTGGCGAACGATATCTTAACCATTTTGCGTAAAATTCGGGGCTCGGGCGCTTGCTCGCCTGATTGAGGGAGACGAATTTCATCATGGACGCCAAGAAAATAGTCTTGCTGGTGGGGGCGCTCATCATAGCGGTCACAACAGCGCTTCTCGCGCGCAACATGCTGAGTTCGTCGAGCGCGCCCCAGGCTTCTGCCTCCGCCATGCCGGTGGAAGCGGACCAGCCCCATGTGCTGGTCGCGACCAAGGCGCTTCCCGTGGGCACCATCCTCGACGCGGAAGCCTTCCGCTTCCAGCCCTGGCCCAAGGATCTGGTCGAACAGGCCTATTATATCCAGGGCCAGGCCGATCCCGCCAAGCTGGTGGGCAGCGTCGTGCGCACCGCCATCTCCGCC
>DATEJA010000002.1:0-11527 GCA_035278405.1 Sphingobium sp.
GCCAGCGCCGAAGCGCCGATAAGAAGCTTCTTGATCATCATATCCTCCTGTTTGCAACTCAAGTGCCGCAGGTCCTGCGGCGGCTAGGCATACCGGCTCCCCGTTCGGCAGGCCGGGCGGGCGGGGCTATTCCCCGCGCCCGCTCGTCACACTCTCCCCCACGACCGAGGTTGAGTTGGTTGACCGCGCGGCGCTCCGGCCGGCGGAATTAGGTTGACCGTTCGATGCGACCCGCATCGGCGCGGCGCCGCGTGGCCCCGGCTGTGATGCGCGGGCCTGCGGGCTGGTCGCCCGGGCGCGGCCGCGCTTCTTGGGGTCGTCGATCGGGTCGGTATAATAGGGCCCGCTGTGGCGGAAGGCGGCGGCGATCGCGCGCTCCTTCTCCTCGCGATAATGGTCGAGATAGACCTTGCCCGCGGCCTGGTCGGCAAAGCTCCACAACTGCCGTCCGCCGGGCTGCGCGCCTTCCATGATCAGCGCATAGACGGCCTTTTCGATCGCCGCCTGGGTCGCGATCTGGATCGGTTCGTTGGCCGACACGCCCGCTTCGCCTTCCAGTAGCTCGTCAAATTCGACGAACTTGAAGACATTGGTGTTGAGCGCCACCGACGCCACCGTCTTGGACGTGACGACATTGCCCAGCACCTCGCCGGTCTTCACGCTGATCGCGCGCAGATAGACGGTGACGGTGTTCTGGCGATATTGCATGTCGCCGCCGATGCCCAGGAACCGGGCGCCGATGCCGCCGGTCTGGGTGTTGCTGTCATAGCCGATGATGCCGCCTTCCAGCAGGATGCCGGCGAACAGCAGCGATGGCAGCACGCTCGACGGCGTTTCCGCCTCGCCCAGATAGCGCTGGCGCATCTCGCGGATGATCTGCCGTTCCTTCAGCAGGTTATCCAGCCGCTCGCGCTCCACCACGGTGAACCAGTTGCCGTTGCCCGCGTCGCGCAGCGCCTTGATGAGGACGCTGGTGCCGCCTTGCGTCACCGCGCGCGACAGGCTCTGGATATTTTCCGACGGCTTTAGCTGCCCGGTCTGGTCGGTGAAGCTGTAGACCGCGATCGGCACCGGCTGGGGCGGCGGCGGCAGGTAGATGAGGTCGCGCTGGACCGGCGTCACCGGCGCGATCTGCGGCGGCGCGCTGGCCGATGCGACCAGTTCACGCGGCACCGAGCAGCCCCCGAGCGTTGCGGCCATGCAGCCGACCAGAGCGGTGACAGCCGCGCGCTTCACGAAATTCCCCTTCATGCTCATCTTACTGCCCCGTCAGGCTGGTGGTGCCGGCCAGGCTCTGCGCCAGCGAGCTTTCCACCGAACTGGCGTTGGCGCTCGCAGCCGCGCTGGCCGTGTTGAGTGTCAGCACCGGGACGACGATTTCCGTGGTTTCGCCTGTCGAATTGTCGAAGATGTTGAGCCGGATCTCGCTCAATGTCCGCTCGAACGAGATCTTCTGGTCGCCCACCGTGAATTCGCCCGAAGTCCCGGGGTCCGATCCGGTGATCGCCTCGACCACGCTGGAAGACAGGGCGGACAGCAGCCGGCTCTGGATCTGCCGCGCGAACAACTGCGCTTCGGTCAGTTCACCCGTGCCGTCCGCGCCGCTGGATTTCTGCGCCGGCCGCTGCGCCGTCGCGATGGCGAGCAGATGGTCCGAATTGAACGGGTTGCCGCCGAAGGACGGGTTGCGGAATTCGAACTTCAACTCCTGCGCCGATGCCGGCGTGGCAAAGGCCAGTGCAGCCACACAAGCCCCCAGAGAAACCCTATGAAACACTCTCATTTTCAATCCCCATCGGTGCCCGGCGGGCAATATTGGTCCGCCTCGGGCCAAGCATATGGCCGAGATGTGCAAGTAATTGGCCCGATCAGATCAGGTCAGGCGCGGCAGCGTGGGTCGGGAGAAACTGCAACGCAGCTTCTCACCTCACCCGCTGGTCAGGACGAGCGTGTCAACAGTGATGATATGGAAGTCGGGAGACGGACGGACTGTCCTTCCCCTTTGCACAGACTCTTCCCGCCATCGATCATTCCCCCAAGCTTCGACAAGCCCATGAACCTCCCCCTTTTTGATCAGGGGCGATCCATTGGCGACGGCTGCAGGGTGGCGACTCTCTTTTATCAACCCCTTGGCTTGATGGGCGATTAACAAAAGTCTAACGAATGATATATACCCTTATTTGGGTATGCGATGCTTTCGAACGATATATTGATCGGGCTTTGCAGCGGCCGATCGGGGCGTCCTTGAGCTTTTCTGCGGCTTCCAATGGTTAAGCGCCCGCGAGCGGATTTTTTGCATGTCCCTAATTGTTCGAAATCGGGACAATGGCCTTGATGGCAAGTTGATCATTTGTTGATCCGATCTCGGCAGCCCGAAAAAAAGCCCCCCGGACCTTCGGCGTGAAGGTCCGGGGGGCGGGGCGGTTGGTGCTCATCCTGCTCCCGCCGCGTCCCGGTCTTTTGCAGCGAACTTAACCCTTGTGGGAGAAGGCCGGCGCCAAAGCTGCTAGAAGGGATGCGGGTTCAGGGAGGCAGGCGGGGCAGGGGCTCACCGTCTACCCGGTGGGCTCCTGCTTCCGCTGAGGATCGTCGGCGGCGGGCGATTACAGCTTGATGCGGAAATCCACGCCATAGGTGGTCGGCTCGCCATAGGTGTTGCCGGCATAGCCGAGCGCGCCGAAGTCGATGCCGTAGAGCCGGTATTTCTCGTTGAAGATATTCTTGCCCCACAGGGCCAGCTCCGCCTTCGCGCCATGGAGGTCGATGTCGGTCAGCGAGATCCGGCCGTTGACCAGATGGCGCGGCGCGCCGGCGATCAGGTCGTTATAGGGCGTGCCCACGGTCGTCGGATGATAATAGATCTTGGTGCGATAATCATAGTCGCCCCGGATCGACAGCTTGCCGAACGACAGATCCGCCACGTCCCATTGCGCATAGGCGCTGATCGTCGTCG
The DNA here is from genome assembly GCA_035278405.1 of Sphingobium sp. Lineage (GTDB taxonomy): Bacteria > Pseudomonadota > Alphaproteobacteria > Sphingomonadales > Sphingomonadaceae > Sphingobium. The sequence goes on from DATEJA010000002.1 coordinate 2,954, forward strand.
TCGCGCCGACCAGGAAGCGGGCGCTGTCCTTGACGTCGACGATCTGGTTGGTGGTCGGGTCGAGGATCAGGAACTGCTTGTACTTGCGGTTGGTGTAGCCAAGATTGGCGCCGATCGTGATCGCGTCGACGGGCTTGGCCGTGACTTCCGCCTCGATCCCCCAGTAGCGCGCCTTGCCCGCGTTGACGGTGATGCTCGACGCGCCGCTGGTGCCCGCCTGGAACTGCTGCAACTGCAGGTCCGCATGGGTCGCGTAGAAGCCCGTCAGGTTGACCCGCAGCCGCCGGTCGAGCCAGTCGGACTTGATCCCCGCCTCATAGCTGGTCAGCGATTCCGGTTCGAAGCCCGAATTGATCGACCGCGCGTTGAAGCCGCCCGCCTTGTAGCCCGACGCCGTCCGCGCATAGACCAGCATCGATGGCGTCGCCTGCCAGTTCACGCTGAAGGCATAGTTGACCCGCTGGAAGCTCGCGCTCAAGTCGCGGACCAGCGGCGAACGCTGCACCAGATGCTTCTTGTCATGGGTATAGCGGATGCCGCCGGTCACGCTCAGCGTATCGGTCAGCTTGTAGGTCCCCTGGGCAAAGGCCGCCGCCGACTTGTTATAATGGTCATAGTCGGTGATCGAGGTCAGCTGCACCCCGAAACTGCCCAGCGACACGGTCGGCGTCAGCGGGATCGGCACCGGCGAGGGCAGGATCAGCAGGAAGTTCTGCGGATTATATTCCTGCGCATGTTCGCTGAAATAATAGCCGCCCAGAACATATTCGAAGCGATCGCCGATATTGCCGAGCAGGTTGATTTCCTGCGAGAACTGATGCTGCTTGCGCCGGTTCTGGGTGCTGAACAGGTCGATCGGCGTGACGCCCAGCGGCACGAAGCTGAAGGGCGGCGCCAGCACCGCCGGGCTCACGGTAAAGCCGACCAGCCCCGAATTGCCGTCCAGATCGTCGCGGGCGTTGCGGTTGGTCCACTTGCGGAAGCCCGTCAGCGACCGCAGCGTCACGCCGCCCAGGTCCAGTTCCGCCGTGACGGTGTGGCCGACCACCCGGTCGGTCATCTTCCCCTGGTTGAGCGCGATCGAGTCCAGCCGATCGGGCGAGAAGACCGGCGCGCTGCCGCCCAGCGCGGGCGACGCCTGCAGATAGGCGAGCACGTCGGGCCGGATCACCGTCAGCTGGAAGGCGGGCGCATAGCTTTCCCGCTTCGACCAGTCGAAGCCATAATCAAGCTTCAGCGCCCCGCTTTCAAAGCGCACCGCCCCGCGCAGCGCATCGAGCACATAGGCGCCCGGATCGCGATTGTCGGGCGCGTTCACATCGTCGACATAGCCGTCGCGCTGCTTGTGCAGATAGGTGAGCCGCGCCTTCAGGCCCGTTCCCGCGATATTGCCGCTGTCGACCGAGGTCTTGAGGCTGTAATAGCCGTAATTGCCGGCCGACCCGTCGACCGAAGCGTGGAAGTCGTCGGCCGGTTTCGCCGTGATCAGGTTGACCGCGCCGCCAATGGTATTGCGCCCATAGAGCGTCCCCTGCGGCCCGCGCAGCACCTCGATCCGTTCGAGGTCGAGAATGTCGAACGCGCTCCCCGCCGCGCGGCCCAGGATGATGCCGTCGACATAGAGGCCGACCGGGCTGTCCGCCGTCAGGATCGGGTCGATGTCGCCGATGCCGCGAATGAACAGCTGCATGTTGGTGGAGGAAGCGGGCGATGTCGTCACCGACACGCTGGGCGCCACCGCCGTCAGGTCCGCCGCCGAGCTGATCCCCTTGTCGCGGATCATGTCGGCATTGAGCGCGGTGACCGCGATCGGCGTCGACTGGAGATTTTCCGCCCGCTTCTGCGCCGTCACGACGATGTCGGCAATACCGCCGCCATCGCCCGCCGCCGCGGCCCCGGTTTGCGCCAGCGCCGGCCCGCTCCCGATGACGAGCGCCGCGCCGCCCAACAGCCAATAACGCAATTTCATGGTCCATTTCCCCATAATAGGACGGTCCGCTCGACCGTCGGTCTTCATGCCTTGATGCTGCCGAACTGCTCGGCGATTTCGCGAACGGCGGCGGCGATGTCGCCGCGCCGGTAACCGAGGAGCGCCGTCTCCTGCGCGTCAGGTTCGTAACGGATCCAGTTGCCGCGTCCCTGCGGAATGGCGACATCGGGCAGCAGCGGCTGCTCGGCATCGCGCGCCTCGACCCGCACGTCGCGGCCCGCCGCGTCGAAGAAGAGCTGGAAATAATCGCGGAAGGACAGCGTCTCGTCCCCGACCAGATAGGCCTTCCCCGGCTCGCCGCGCAGGATCGCGCCCTCCAGCGCCTCCGACAGCGACCGATAGGACATGAAATTGGTGCCCCCGGTCGGCGCATAGGGCTCGATCGGGATCAGCCCCTCGGCCCATTGCATATAGGGCTGGAAGATCGCGCTCGGCAGGCCCGGCACCGTGCCGACCATGAAGGGCGCGTTGACGCTGATCACGTCGAAGCCCGGCCGCCCCTCGCCCCGCGCGCCCTCGCACGCCGCCAGGCGCGACCGGATATAGGCATTGCCCGCCAGCAATTCCGGCGCCCCCTGCGGATAGAAGCTGCCCAGCTGGATCGCGCGCTTGACCCCGGCCTCGCGACAGGCGGCGAACAGGGCCGGCACCGCTTCATGATTGGCGCGCAGCAGATAGCTCTCGAAATCGCCCTCCTGCGGCACATGGCGCGCGTCATTGCCCGCCGCGAAAATGACCCAGTCGAACCCGGCCAGCCGATCGGCGGTGAAATCCCCCGCCACATAATCGCCCTGCAGGAAGTTCATGGCCGCCATCGGCGTCGTGGCGACGGGAGGTTTCCGCCCGGCCACCGTCACCTCATGCCCCTGCGCGGCCATGTGGATCGCCACATGCCCGCCCAGCGCGCCCGTCCCGCCAATCACCAACAGCTTCATTTCTGCATGTCCTTTCCTTGGCCCATGGCGGCCATCATCGCGGTGAGATCGGGGCTGCGGCGCAGATGATTGCCGCCGTCGACCGACAGGCACTCGCCCGTCATCCAGCCGCTTTCCGGGCCCGCCAGAAAGCGCACGGCGCCGGCAATGTCGGCAGGCTCGCCAAAGCGCCCCAGCGGATATTCGGGCATGAACAAGGCGGCGGTTTCCGGCCCGTCGAACAGGCCGCCGGTGCTGTCGGCGCGCGTCAGCCCCGGCCGCACCGCATTGATCCGGATGCCGGCCGCGCCCAGCTCGTCGGCCGCCGCGCGCACCAGCGCCTCCACCGCGCCCTTGGCGATGTGATAGGCGCCCAGATAAGGGAAGGTCAGCGGCGCCGAACTGGACGATGTGCAGATGATCGATCCGCCCGCCCGCATCAGCGGCGCGCCATGGCGCACGACGAAGAAGGTGGAGAGCAGATTGACCTCCAGCTCCCGCCGCACGGTTTCCGCGTCCAGCGCCAGGAAAGGCGCGAAGCCGCCCCCGCCGACCGTGGCGAACAGGATATCGATCCGCCCGGCCCAGCCATGCGCGCTCTCCAGCGCGCCGCGCACCGCCGCCTCGTCGGTGCAATCGCCGACGATCGGCAATATGTCCGCATCCGGCGCCTCCGCCCGGATCGCCGCTTCCGCCCGCGCCAGCCCCGCGTCGCGCCGCGCCATCAGCGCCAGGCGGGCCCCGTCCTTGGCCAGCGCGATGGCCGACGCCGTCGCGATCGCCCCGGACGCGCCGGTGATGAAGGCGGCCTGGCCGGTGAGCGCGCTCATGCCGCCACCTCGACGGGGCGCGTCTCGCTCCAGTCGACGATCAGTTCGCGCCGGGTGAAACGCCAGGCCTCGCCCTCGCGCCGCCATTGATCCTGGTAGCGGATCGCCCAGACCAGCACCGCGTCGCGATCGCGCAGCAGATGTTCGGCGGTGCAATAGGTTTCGCCCACCGCCCTGTCGCCGTCGATCGCCGTGACCTGCTGATGCACGCGATGCTGGGTCGCGCGGAACATCTCGCTCAGCGCGTCGATCGACAGCAGCATATTGTCGCGGCCGACGCTGCTGAAGCCCGGCCCCTCGATCACGCAATCATCCGCCAGCACCTGCCGCCACAGCGCCTTGTCGCGCCGATCCGCGCCGATCGCATAAAGGTCGGCCGTATCGCGCAGCAGGCTCTGGTCGACAATCTGTTGAACAGGATGAACCATGGCGTCAGATCATCTCCGCAAGGGGTGGGAAGGCGGACAGCAGCGCCGCGTCGACATTCTGCGCCTGCCCGTTGATCCCGGCCGACCGCCGGCCGAGCAGGAACAGGGCGACTTCCGCGATCTGCTGCGCCGACAGGGCGCCGCGATAGGCGGGGTCGGCCAGCGCCTCGGGATCGTCGATGGCTTCGATGCCGACCGCGCCGGTCATGCCGGTCATCACCATGCCGGGACAGATCGCGTTGATCCGCGCCCCGCGCGCGGCAAAGGCCGCCGCCGACGACCGCACCAGCCCCACCAGCCCATGTTTCGACACCGAATAAGCGGGGGCCTCGGCAAAGCCGATGACGCCGGACAGCGATGCGGTGACGACGCAGGCGCCGCCCGGCCGCAGCCGCGCGCGCGCCTGCTGCACGCCCAGATAAGTGCCGCGCAGATTGACCGCGATGATCCGGTCGAACGTCTCGATCGTCAGTTCCTCCAGCGGCCCATAGGGCTGGATCATGCCGGCATTGAGGAAGGCCGCGTCGATGCCGCCGAAGCGCTGCTCGGCCAAGTCGAACATCGCCCGATTATCCTCCTCGCGCGCGATGTCGGCGCGGATGGCGACCGCCCGGCCGCCTCGCTCCTCGATCAGCGCGGCGGTGCGCTCGGCGCTGGGCAGGTCGATGTCGGCCACCAGCACGGAGGCGCCCTCCTGCGCGAGCCGCTGGCAGGCGGCGCGGCCGATGCCTGATCCGCCGCCCGTCACTAGCGCGACCTTGTCCCCGAACAGGCGGCTGCCGCTCATTCCGCCGCCTCCCTTCGCTCTTCAAGCGCGCGGAAATGCGGGATCACCTTGGTGCCGATATTGCGGATCGTCTCCAGGATCGCTTCGTGCGGCACGGTGCCCATCTGGAACAGGAACAATATCTCGTCGGCGCCCGCCTCCTGCAACCGCGTCACATAGCGGATGCAGTCATCGGCATTGCCATAGGCGTCCTGCGCCACCGCATAATTGCTGACATGCTCGTCGCCGACCGGGATATGCTCTTCGGACAGATAGGCGACGACCGCCTCCTTGCCCTTGTTCAGCGCATCTTCCTGCTCCTGCGCCGACAGATCATCGACGCTGGGCTTGGGGCCGCCCTGATACCAATGGGCGATCGCCTCGGCGAAGAAACGCTGGCCGCGCAGGCCGATGCGCCGCGCTTCCTCGCGGTCGTCGAGCACGCAGGCGGCGCAGAAGGCGGCGAGATGTTCGGTCGCGACCAGGCCGACCTGGTCCTCGATTTTCCGGTTGCGGAAATTCTCGCGATAGACCTCATTCTTGCGCGCAATCTCCTCCGGCCCGGAAAAGCCCAGCACCAGCGCGCCGATGCCGCGCTTGCCCGCCAGTTCCAGCGTCGCTTCGCGCGTGCAGGCATAATAAAGCGGCGGGTGCGGCTTCTGCAGCGGCTTGGGGTGGATCGGCCGGCGCGGGATCTGGATGTGGACGCCGTGATGCTCGATCTCGTCCTGCGTCATGATCTGGGGGATCAGATACATGGACTCGTCGATCATCGGCTGCAGTTCAGCCAGGTCATAGCCGAAGGTGCCCGCTTCCTGCTGGGTGCCGCCCTTGCCCATGCCGAAATGGACGCGGCCGCCCGACAGGATATCCAGAGTCGCGATCCGCTCTGCGACCTTGACCGGATGGTTCATCTTGGGCGGCAGGCAGACGACGCCATGGCCGATGCCGATGCGGCTCGTCCGCCCCGCCAGATAGGCCAGCACCGTCTCGGGCGCCGACATATGGGCATATTGGGTCAGCGCGGTATGTTCGACGCACCAGACCGTGTCGAAACCCATTTCCTCGGCCAGCACGACCTGCTCGACGATTTCGTTGAAGCAGCGCACTTCCGAGGCCGGCGAAGGGTCGGCCATCTGCGCTTCATAGATGATCGAAAATTTCATGGTTGCTCCTGAAAGGTTGCCGCCGCGTCAGGCGGCGAAATCGATGCCGTTGCCGCTCACCATGGGCATGACGGTCCATTGATTGTCGGGCGTGCGGGTCCATCCCGCCGCCGCCAGCGCGCCGCCGTCGACATGGATGCTGCTGCCCGTGACCCAGCTTGCGAGCGGGCTGGCGAGGTAGAGCGCCGCGCCCGCCATATCCTCGGGCCGGCCGAAGCGGCCGAGCGGGATCCACTTGTCCATCTGCGCCCGGTTGCGTGGCGGGATCATCAAATTGACCGGCACCTGGGGCGTGTCGGTCGTCTCCGGCGCGACCGCGTTGACGCGGATGCCCGCCGGCGCCAGCTCCAGCGCCAGGCTCTGCGTCAGCCCGGTGACCGCCGCCTTGGCCGCGCCATAGATCGCGCAATTGGGGATGCCGCGAAACGCCTCGATCGACGTGATGTTGATGATGCTCGACCCCGGCGCCGCCTCGCGCAGCAGCGGCAGCATCGCGCGGGTGACGCGCACGACCTGGCCGAAATTGATGTCGACGATGGCGTCGACCTCCTCATCCTCCAGCGCCTCGAACGGCTTGGTGTGCAGGAAATGGCCGACATTGTTGATGAGGACGTCCAGCTTGCCTGCCCAGTGCCGCACCCTGTCGGCCAGCGCGCGGACCTCTGCCCGGTCGGTGACGTCGCAGCGCAGCGTCAGCGCGTCGGGGAAGGTTTCTGCCAGTTCGCCGCAGCGCGCCTCGTCCGCCTCGGCGATCGCGATCCGTGCGCCTGCCTGCGCGAAAATCCTGACGCAGGCGAGGCCAATCCCCGATCCGCCGCCGGTAATCAGGACATGCCGTCCGGCAAAGTCGATGCCCGTCATCCTCTCTCCTCGCTGCCGGCTTTCTGTCCGGTCGCGATCATCTTATTGGAGCGTCTGGCCGGCGCATGGTCCATTTGGACTAGATGAAACGCAAAATGCTAAATTATCTTCATTGAAGATATGTTTTGCGTAGAATTAAAATCTGATCATTGCTCAAACCAAGGCCGTTTCGGACATAAGCGTCAAACGACCCATGGCGCCTTGCGACCTCGTCGAACGCCGCCTCCAGATAGGCCCGCCGCACCGTCAGCACCGGCTCCAGATAGGCCGGGTCGATTTTCCCGGACATCGTTTTTCTCGCCATTTCATTCTTGGTTTTCAGGAAATCATTGCTCGCCAGATAATCCGCCATCACCGTTTCCCGCGATACGCCCAGCAAAGTCAGCATCACCGCGCTCGCCCATCCGGTCCGGTCCTTACCCGCCGTGCAATGGAACAGCATCGGATCGCCCTTCATCTGCCCCAGCAGCCCGCCAAAAGCCCGCCGCGCGCTCCCCAGCGCAACAAAGTCGCGATTGGCCGCTGTCAGCAACTCCGCGCCTTTTCCCGCCGCGATCGCCCCCATCGCCTTGCGCATGTCTCCGCCCAGAGACCCGTCGCTGTCCGCCGCGACATCCAGCACCAGCGGCGCGCTTCCCCGGGGCAGGCGATCGGGCTCGCGCGTCCGTTCGCTCGCCGTCCGCAGATCGATCACCAGCCGCAGCCCCAGCCGCTCCATCGCCGCCAGGTCGGCGTCGCTCACCCGATCGAGTTGGTCCGACCGATAGAGCAGCCCCATCTTCACCCAGCGGCCATCCATGGTTCGATAGCCGCCGATGTCGCGCAGATTGGCGACGCTGGACAGGTGCAGCGCCCGGTCGGCGATCACCAGCGGCGCGCCGCGGTCGGGCACCAGCGTGAAATAGCTTCGTCCCCCTCCGACCAGGTCGTCGACGGTGACGCTGCCCATTCCTCCGCCTTCGGCCAGCGGACTGCCGGTGCGCACCGGCGCAGGTTCCGCGCCGGCATAGACGGCAACATGGCGGACGCCCTCCGCCGTCCAGCTGACCTCATAGCGGTCGTCGATCCGGGTAACGCTGGCGGAGCGGAAGGGAATGGCTCCCCTTGTCTCCCGCATCGTCGGGGTCGCGCATCCGGCCAGCACCGACAACAGGCCGGCCGAGACGAACCCGCGCCGGTCGAGCAGCAATGCGGTCATGCCCGCCTCACCCGCGCTGGGATGAGATGTTGCCGCCGTCGACGACAATCTCCGACGCGGTGACATAGCTCGCCTCGTCGGACAGGAGGAAGCGCACGACCCGGCCGATCTCCTCCGGCTCGCCCAGCCGCCCGAGCAGGATGCGCCGCTCGTAAAAGCCCTGCGGCAGCGCATCGACCGAAGGCTTCAGCATGGGCGTCATGATCTGGCCGGGCGATACCGAATTGATGCGGACGCCATCGGCCGCGAGCCGGTCGGCCAGCGATCGCACCAGCGACAGGATGCCGCCCTTCGCCGCGCTGTAGATCGGGTTGGCGGCATTGCCGAGCGTCGCATTGATCGAGGCGATGGCGACGATCGCGGACCCCTTCTGCGCGGCCAGATCGGCGCGGATCGCCTGGATGATGAAGGCGAGCGAGCG
>DATEJA010000003.1:0-28639 GCA_035278405.1 Sphingobium sp.
TCGCCTCCTCGCTGCTGGCCGCGCGGCTGCTGCCGCCGCTGCTGCGCGCCGCGCCGGTTGCCCGTGTCGCGGTGCATCCCGGCGATGCGCATGTGCCCGCGCTGCTGGCCAGCATCGACCGGGTGCTCGCGCGGATGAGCCGAACCCACGCGCCCGCGCGCTATGACGCGCTGCTGGCGGCCTGAGGACCGGGCCATGCGCATCCTCACCTTCCTGCACAGTTTCGAACCGGGCGGGGTAGAGCGCGTCGCGTTGCGCCTGGTCCGCCAGTGGCGGCGGGAAGGGATCGACGCGCCGCTCTTCCTGGGGCGCACCGACGGGGCGATGCGGGAAGAGCTGGGCGCCGGCCTTCCCTGTCATGTACCGCGCCAGCCGGCCTTTTCGGTCGCCGCCTTCGAAACACTCTGGATGATCGCGACCCTGCCTGCGGTGATCCGTCGCATGCGCCCCGACGCGCTGTTCTGCGCGGGCAACAGCTATGCGGTGGTGGCCGTGGCGATGAAGCTGCTGTTCGGCCGCGCCTGCCCGCCGATCCTGGCGAAGATCAGCAACGACCTGGAGCGGCTGGACATGCCCTGGCCGGCGCGGATCGCCTATCGCCTGTGGCTGCGCATCCAGGGGCGTTTCATCGACCATTTCGTCGCGATGGCGCCCGGCCTTGAGCAGGAGATCACGCAATGGGTCCAGCCCCGCGCCGGGGCGATCAGCGTCATCCCTTCGCCGGCCTTGTCAGGCACGCAGATCGATCGGCTGCGCGCCGCATCCGCCACGCAGGCATCGTTCACCCTGGGCGTGGGTCGGCGGTTCGTCGCGATCGGCCGGCTGGCGCGGCAGAAGAATTTTTCGCTGATGCTGAGGGCCTTCGCCGCCGGTTCGCATGGCGAAGATCGGCTGGTCATTCATGGCGATGGGCCAGAACGCAAGGCGCTCGCCGCGCTGGCCGCGCGGCTCGGCATTGAAGAGCGGGTCGACTTTGCCGGCCATGTGCCCGACGCGTCGGCGCAGCTGCGGCCGACCGATATCCTGCTGCTGTCGTCCGACTTCGAAGGCGTGCCCGCCGCCGTGCTGGAAGCGCTGGCGGTCGGCATGCCGGTCATCGCCACAGACTGCAGCCGCGCGATGCGGCCGCTGCTGCGTGACGGCGCGCTGGGGGAACTGGTCCCGCCGGGCGATGTCCACGCCCTGGCGCGCGCAATCGCGGTCGGGAGGGCGCTGGTGCAGGACCCGGCCGCCAGCCTGGAGCAGGCGCGCCGCTTCACCCTGGAACATGTGGCGCAGGCCTATGTCGACCGCTTCGCCGCCCTTTCGCGCCGCCGCCCGCGAGCGCGCGCGACCCCCATCACCATGACGAGCAGCATATGACAGTCGAAACCCCCACGGCCATTCTTTCCCCTCCGCGGGAGGCGCCGACGATCGATCCCGCGCCGCTGATCCAGTCGGGACGCAACTGGACGCGCTGGACCGGGCCGCTGGTGTCGGCGCTGATCCTGGTCGTGGCGCTGGCGCAGTTCCGCGATCTCGATCCGCGCAGCCTCTGGGCGCTGATGCCGGGCGCGCCGCTCTTCTGGCTCATCTTCGGCCTCAACTATCTGGCGGGGCCGTTCGCCGAATGGGTGATCTTCCGCCGCCTCTGGTCGATCCCGGCCGAAGGCTTCCTGGCGCTGCTGCGCAAGCTGGTGAGCAACGAGATCCTGCTCGGCTATCTGGGCGAGGTCTATTTCTACGCCTGGGCGCGGCGCAACAGCCGGATCACCACCGCCCCCTTCGGCGCGATCAAGGATGTGACCATCCTGTCGGCGCTGGTTGGCAATGTCGTCACGCTGCTGATGGTCGCGCTCGCCTTCCCGCTACTGGGCGCGGTCGACGCCGGCATCAACCGATGGGAAGTGGGCGGCTCCATCCTGTTCGTGCTGCTGACATCCATGGTGACGATGCTGCTGCGCCGCCGGCTCTTCACCCTGCCGCGCGGGGAATTGTGGATCGTCGCGGCCATCCATTTCCTGCGCGTCGTGGGCAAGATCATCCTGTCCGCCGTCATGTGGCACCTGCTGCTGCCGGTGGTGGCGCTCAGCTGGTGGATCCTGCTCGGCACCTTGCGGCAGCTGATTTCGCGCCTGCCCTTCCTGCCCAACAAGGATGTGGTGTTCGCCGGCATGGCCGCCTTCCTGATCGGCCGTGACAGCGAAATCGTCGCCGCCATGGCGTTGATGGCGTCGCTGACGCTGGCGGCGCACCTGCTGCTGGGCATTGTCCTGGGAGCGTCCGAACTGCTGCGGGAGGGACGCACGCAATGATCCCGCTGCTTTTCCTCGCTGCCCTGATGCCCTCGACTCCCGATCTCGGCAAGGCGGAGGCGCAATGCCGCCCCAACGAACATGGCTCCGCCTTCCTGGTTGAAGTGGCGGGGCTCAAGGACCGCAAGGGCCGGCTGAAACTGGAACTCTATCCGGCCAATGACACGGATTTCCTGGCCGACGACAATGTGCTGCTCTCGGCGGGCAAGGCGTTTCGCCGGGTGGAGGTCGCGGTGCCGGCATCGGGTCCGGTGCAGCTGTGCATCCGCGCGCCGGGGCCGGGCACCTATGCGCTCAGCCTGCTGCATGACCGCGACGCCAATCGCCACTTCACCCTGTCGATGGACGGCGTCGGCTTTGCCAGCAATCCGCGTCTTGGCCTGTCCAAGCCCCGCGCCGCCGCCGCCAGCGCCTCGGTCGGCTCGGGCCCGACGCGCATCACCATCGTCGTCAATTACCGCCGGGGGCTGTTTTCCTTCGGTCCCCTCAAGGAGACGGCCGATGCGCGTCGTTGACGTCTGCGCCTTCTATTGCCCGAGCGGGGGCGGGGTGAAGACCTATGTCGAGCGCAAGCTGCACGCCGGCGCGGCGGCGGGGCATGAGGTCATCATCCTGGCCCCGTCCGACAGCGAGCAGGTGATGGAGGCGAGCGGCGGCGGGCGCATCGTCATGATGCCGGCGCGCCGCTTTCCGCTCGACCGGCGCTATTCCTATTTCGACGACGAAAGCTCGCTGCACGCGATGCTGGACCGGCTGCAGCCCGACCTGGTGGAGGCATCCTCGCCCTGGGCTAGCGCGGGGATGGTCGCGCGTTGGCAGGGGCGGGCGCCCCGCGCGCTCATCATGCATGCCGACCCGCTTTCGGCCTATGCCTATCGCTGGTTTGGACAGATCCTGCGGCGCGAGACGATCGATCGCGGCTTCGACTGGTTCTGGCGTCACCTGCGCCGGCTGGACGAGAGCTTCGACCTGGTGGTGAGCGCGAGCGACAGCCTGTCGCAGCGGCTGACCAGCGGCGGCCTGCAGCGCGTGGCGACGCTGCCCATGGGCGTCGAACCGGGCTGCTTCAGCCCCGCGCGCCGCAACGAGGCGCTGCGCGCGCGGCTGCTGGAGCGGTGCGGCCTCAGCCCGGACGCGACGCTGCTGCTGGGCGTCGGGCGGCATGCGCCGGAAAAGCGCTGGCCGATGGTGATCGAGGCGGTGACCTCCGCCGGCTATGTGAGTCCGGTCGGGCTGGTGCTGGTGGGCGACGGGCGTGACCGATCCCGGGTTCGTCGTGCCGCCGCCAACAACCCGCATATCCAGCTGCTCGCGCCCATGTATGACCGGGCGATGCTGGCCGAACTGCTCGCCAGCGCCGACGCGCTCGTCCATGGCTGCGAGGCGGAGACTTTCTGCATGGTGGCGGCGGAGGCGCGGGCCAGCGGCCTGCCTGTCATCGTGCCGGATGAAGGCGGCGCGTCGGACCAGGCGCGTAGCGGCGGCGGCCTGCTCTATCGCGCGCGCCAGGGGGACAGCCTGGCCGCGACCATTCGCGACTTCATCGCCGCCGACCCTCAGGCGCAGCGCCGCCAGGCGTCCCGCGCCGCTGCGTCGGTCATGACCATGGACGAGCATTTCGATCGGCTGTTCCAGGCCTATTCGCATATCGCAGGAGGACGCCGCCATGCCGCTTGAGCATCATGTCCGGCTGGAGGGGATCGACGACAGGCGTCACCGCCGCCGGCAGGAACGGGCCCGCGCCCGTGCCCAGTGGCGCGCGGGCGAGCCGCATCCTTGCGGGCTGGTGCACCGTTCGGGCGGGGACGGCTGGTCGCCGCTCGCCGCGTTGCTGTGGTGGATGCTGCGCTCCAACCCCAAAAGATAGGTAGCGCGCGCACGGGAACGTTCCTGATTTCTAATTCAACATCGAACTTGCAATCGCGACGGAAAGGCTCAAACTGCCGGGCTGGAGAGAATGAACCCTGAAAAAGGATGTTTTCCATGTTCATGGAAACCGGCCCCGCGTCCGATGTTTTTGACAATTCCGCCCGCTCCTACAGCCATATGGAGGTGCGTCCCCACGCCGCCGCCATGGGGGCCGAACTGGTCGGCGTCGATGTCGCGCGCCTGTCCGACGCCGGCATCGCGGAACTGAAGGACGCGCTGTTCCGGCACAAGATGATCTTCCTGCGCGACCAGCAGCTGACTGACGACCAGCATCTGGAATTCACCAGTCGGCTGGGTCCGGTCGGCACCGATCCCTATGCGTCGCCGACCGATCCGCAGCGTTTCGTCACCCCGGTGATCAAGGAAGCCGATGAGCGGCCTCCCTTCGTCTTCGGCGGTGGCTGGCACACCGACTCCGCCTTCATGGCGCAACCGCCGGCGATCACGACCCTGCGCGCGGTCGAGGTGCCGCCTTATGGCGGCGACACGCTCTGGGCCAATGCGGCGCTCGCCTATCGCGCCCTCAGCCGCCCCATGCGGGAGTTTCTGGCCGGGCAGCGCATCCACATGTCGTCCAAGGTCTTCCTCGACAAATATCCCGACCTGCATGAAGTCAGCAAAGGCTATACCGACGGCGCGACCAAGGAGCAGGCGCTGGTCGGCACGTCCCATCCGCTGATCCGCACCCATCCCGAAACGGGGGAAAAGGCGATCTACATATCGATGGGCTATGCGCCGACGATCGAAGGCATGACCGAGGCGGAGAGCCTGAACCTTGCCACCTTCCTGTTCGCGCACATCACCCAGCATGCCTTCACCGTGCGGCTGAAATGGGAAGAGGGCATGCTGGCGCTGTGGGACAATCGCCTGTGCCTGCATGTCGCGATGAACGATTATGACGGCTATCGCCGCGAAATGCACCGGACCATGGTGGCGGGCGAAAGTCCGGCCTGACGCCGGCGATCCAGCGCCGCCCTGCGATCAGGCCCGCCCGCCGGTGAACGCCAGGATCTGCGGCGCGAGCATCGGCCAGTCGAGGAAATGGCCGCTCCCGCTTTGCGCGGCGGCGGCGATGCGCCGGAGGGGCGCGTCGTCCTCCCACGGCGCCTCGACCAGCTGCGAATGGGGGATCAACGCGTGCAGCCGGTCGCTGACCTCGGCCGGGTGCCAGATGTCGGAGGTCGCGCCGCGCACGATCAGCATGGGCATGGTGATGCGAGCGAAATCCGCCGGCTTCATGCCCGGTATCGGTGTGTCGGGCGAAGGCGCCCAGGCTAAGGCCCAGCGCTGCATGACGGCGATGAAGGCTTCGGGATCCTGCGCCAGCAGCAGCGCGCGGTTGCGCGGGTTGCGTCGCAGCTGTTCCGACCAGGCGGGCAGCGCGGCCACGGCCTCCATGCCGCCGACCCGCGCGGCGAGGGCGGATTCGCAGAAATAGGATGCGCCCAGCAGGAAGAGGCTGACGGTGCCGCCCGTCACCCACCATTGCATGAGGTGGGATATGGTGCCGGGAGGCGCCAGGGCGGCGGCGAACAGCGAACAGCGCGCTCCCGCCGAGCCGCCGCCGATCGCAGTCGGGCCGAGATCCAGCCGGCGGATAAGCTCGATCAGCGTGCGCGCCTGCTGGTGCGATTCGCTTTCGTCGCCAAAGCACAGGTCGGACGCGCCGCAATTGGGCCGGTCCCACAGCAATACGCGCTTGCCGCCCGCGACCAGCGCATCGGCCAGGTCGCGCAGCCCCGCGCTCTGCATCGACAGGCGGCCGCCCGGCGTCAGCACGACGGCATGCGCGCCGGCGGGGCCGATCAAGTCATATTCGATTTCCACGCCGCCAATGTCGATCCGCGCCATCTCTCTCGCATCCCTTCTGCCCCAGGCACAAAAAAGGCGCGGCTGCATCCCTGGGCCAGGGATGCAGCCGCGCCGGACATCATCGCGTCAATATTGGAAGCCGACGCGCATCCCGTAGGTCCTCGGCTCGTTGAACTGGCGATAGTCGCCGAACGCGCCGCCCGCCAAGATCATCTGGTAGCGCTTGTCGGTGCAGTTCTGGCAATAGGCGCCGACGGTCAGGTGGCCGCTGGCGTCGGTCCAGTTCACCTGGACATTGGCCATGGCATAGCCCTTCTGCCGGTAACGCTGCTTGTTCGCCAGCGCCGCCCCTGCCGACGGGCCCCAGAGCGAGGGATCACGCACGACATAGGAGGAGGTGAAGTTGGCGTTGACCGCGAAGTTCAGCGAGCTGCCGCCATCCAGATGCGCGGTATAGTCGGCGCCGAAATTGCCCGACCATTTGGGCGCGCGCGCCATCTGGTGCCCCGACCAGTCCTGCACCTGGTTGGAGATGTTGAAGCCGGTCGCGGCGTTCCAGCCCACGCCCGTCGCGTTCTTGAAATCGGTATATTCGGCGTGGATATAGGCGAGGCCCGCGCGGATATTGAAATCGTCGAACAGGCTGTAGCTCATTTCCGCTTCGCCGCCATAGCCTTCGGCTTTCTTGGCGTTGGCGACCTTGACGATGACCTTGGTCGGATCGGTGGGATCCGGCACGGTGACGCCGACCTGCAAGTCGCGGAAGTCGTAATAATAGCCAGCGACGCTGAAGCGCATCCGGCTGTTCGCGGTCTTGAACCCGACTTCGTAGGACTTGATCCGCTCCGGCTTGATCGGCGTGACCGTGGCCGGGTTGGCGACCGGCGTCGGGTCGAACACGCCGCTGCGGAAGCCCTGGCTGTAGGAGGCGTAGATGTTGGTCCGCGGGCCGATTTCATAGCGGATGCTGGCGCGCGGGGTGAAGGCGTCGAAGCTGGCGGACGTGCCGGTCAGCGGCGGGAAGGTGACGGTGTTGAGGCCGGGGATTTCGAAATAGGACAGGGTGCGCTTTTCCCAGCTGTAGCGGACGCCGCCGGACAGGAACAGCTGGTTGGTCAGTTGGTAGGTGCCGTCGATATAGGCCGCATAGGCGCGCGATCCGTAATCGGCCTGGCTTTGCTTCTGCAGGCGCGGATAGGTCCCGCCCCAGTTCTGGCTCTTGTTCCGGCTGTTTTCGTCATAGAAGAAGCCGCCGACGACCAGGTCCAGCCCGTCGATGGCGTTGATCGCATAGTCGAGCGTCTGCTGGAAGGTCTTCTTGAAATTGTTCGGCTGGTCCTGGCCGCCGTAGAAGATCTCCGCCTTGCTGCCGTCGAAATCATAAAGATCGCCGAGCGACCGCTTGCCATAGCCGGTGATGGAGGTGAGCTGGCCGATGCCGGTGTCCCATTTCGCGATCAGGCTGATTTCATCCACCTTGACCTTCGAAAAGGCGCGCCGGTTGTTCGATGCCGTATCCATTTCCGTCGCGCGGAAGGGCGGCTTGGGAAGGAAGGAGGCAGGGAAGCGGTAGACCGTGTAGACGAGCCCGCGCGCGTCCTTCGAAATGCTGTGATTGTAGGACAGCGTCAGGTTGAGGTCGTCGCTGGGTTCGAACCGCAGCTTCGCATTGATCGCCGTCTGTTCCAGCGGGGCTGCGTCATAATCATCCTTGGTGGATACCGGATCGGCGCCGATATCGCGGATATAGCCGTCATTCTTGCGGCGATAGAGCGAGAGGCTGGCCGAAATCCCGTCGGCGAGCGGCCCGGAAATATAGGCCCTGGTCTTGATCTCGTTCAGCTTGCCATAGGACAGGTCCGCCTTGGCGGTCAGCGTATCGCTGGGCGCCAGCGTTTCGATGACGATTGCGCCGGCCATCGCGTTTCGGCCATAGAGCGTGCCCTGCGGACCCTTGAGAACCTGGATGCTGGAAATATTGGCCAGGTCGTTGAGCAGCGACGCCTGGTCGGACTGGTAGAGGCCGTCCAGATAGAGCGCGACGCCATTTTCGAAGTTGAAGGCGCTGGTCAGCGTGGTGACGCCGCGGATCGACGGCTGGGCGAAGGCGCCGCTGCGGTTGATCTGCGCGCCGACGACCAGCTGGCCCAGATCCTTGAGTTCGGTGACGCCCGACTTGGTCAGCGTGTCGCCCGACACGGCGGTGACGGCGAAGGGCACGTCCTCCAGCCGTTCGGCGCGACGCTGCGCGGTGACGATGATCTCGTTCGCGCTGACCGGCGTCGTGCTGGCCTGGGCGGCGGGCGCCTGCGCGTCGGCGGCATGGGCGATCGCCGGCGATAGCGCCAGCGCCACGGCCATGGCCGACAGGGATGCGTTGGATATGCGTTGACCTGCCATGACTGGCATACTCCCCTCCTTTTGATTCTCGCGGAAACTTGGGTCCCGCTGTGCCCGCTACTGTGGCGACCTTTACCGAAAATGCAATTATTAATTCAAAATAAATTCGGACAGGCGGGACGCGATGAGCGTGCCGTCGCGGCGCTCAAGCGGCCTGCGTGATAACCTAAATTGAAAACGGGTTTGATTTGAATTGAAATTCTTTCAAGGTTGGGTATCCTGCGTCGCGATAAGTGGCGGTCAGCTCGACCCGTGAATCGAGCATCCAGCCACGGAACATCTGGCAAATCAGAGTTCGAACAGGGAGGGATGACGTGGGAAAATCCAGACAATATCGCTATTTGGCCATGGCGGCGAGCCTGCTGAGCATCGCAGCGGGCATCCGGGCGGCCGATGCCGCACAGACCCCGGGGGCGAGCCCGCAGGTGGAGCGTTCCGGGCAATTGGAGGAAATCGTCGTGACCGCGCGGCGACGCGAGGAATCGCTGCTGGACGTGCCCGTCGCGGTATCCGCCATTTCGCAGCAGGCGCTTGAGCGCGCGCATGTGACCGATCTTACGCAGATCGCGCAAATGTCGCCCAACGTCATCATCGCGCCGATCGGCGGATCGGGCTCAGGCGGCACCATCGCCATTCGCGGCATCGGCTCCACCTATTCCGACTCCGGCATCGACCAGTCGGTGGGCATCGTCATCGACAGCGTGTCGATCAGCCGCAGCCGCATCCTGCACGCGAGCCAGTTCGACCTGGCCCAGGTCGAAGTGCTGAAGGGGCCGCAGGCGCTGTTCTTCGGCAAGAATTCGCCCGCCGGCGTGATCTCCATCACCACGGCAAACCCGACGCCGGAATTTTCCGCCATGGGCCGCGTCGGCTATGAATTCGAGGCGAAGGAAAAATTTGTCGAGGGTTTCGTCTCGGGTCCTCTCACCGAAAATCTGTTGTTCCGCGTCGCCGGCAAATTCTCGTCGATGAAGGGGTGGATCAAGAACGGCACGACCGCGCAGCCGAACCTTGCCTATCCCGCCTTTCCGGTAACGGGGCCGGCGACCGGCACCACGCCGAACCAGGATAATCTGTCCGGTCGAGTGACGCTGAAATGGACACCGACGCCGGAATTCGATTCCACGCTCAAGGTGTTCGGCAATCGCACCACCAGCAACGGCAGCGACGGCAACCAGGAATTCTACTGCGTCGGGCCGGCAAAGGCCGTCGGCCATATGTCCGGCCGCAGTTTCCAGCCGGGCATCGGCGTGGTCTACGACCCGCAGAGCGACTGCGATTTCAACAAGCGGAAAGTGGCGGGGCAGGTTCCCCAGGCGTGGCTCGCCAATTGGCCCAATGCGCTGGAGCATGGCGGGCGCAATTGGGCCAAGAACAGCGCGATCCTAGGGTCGTGGGTGTCCAATTATGATTTCGGCGACGTCAAGCTGACATCGGTGACGGGCTATACCAAGCTCGATGCCACCAACTTCGGCAATTATAACGGCACCGGATTCAGCATCATCCTGTCCGGCCCCAACGCCGCCGAACACAGCCGGATCTGGTCGCAGGAACTGCGCCTCGCCAGCGACTATGACGGCCCGCTCAACTTCACGATGGGCGGCTATTACGACAACAACAAGCGCAATTTCGAAAATATCGGCTCGGTCGGTTTCGCCGGCTTCGATCCGACCAATGGCGGGTCGATGTACAGCTTCCGCGCCGAATGGCATGCCAAGTCCCACAGCTGGGCGGGCTTCGGCCAGCTGCGCTGGTCGATGCTGGACAAGGTGGAACTGTCGGGGGGCGTTCGCTATTCGAACGAAACCAAGAGCGCGCGCGGCTTCAATACCTATGTCAACGGGCTGGGTCTTTCGCTGGGCTTCCCGCCCGCCGGCGCGGTCATCAACAACAAGGTGCAGTTTTCCAACTGGTCGCCCGAAGTCACGCTGTCCTACAAGCCGACCGAACAGCTGATGACCTATATCGCCTACAAGACGGGCCACAAGTCGGGCGGCCTGTCGACGCCGACCATCCTCAACAACCGCTTCGTGGCGACGCCGTCCATCCTTCAATATACGCCAGAGCGGGCCAAGGGGGTCGAAGGCGGCATCAAGGGCGAGCTGTTCGGCCGCCGGCTGCGCTTCGACCTGGTCGCCTATCGCTATGAGTTCACCGACCTGCAGCTGGCGGCGTTCGATCCGGTGGCGGTGACCTATACCATCCGTAATGCGGGCGCCGCGCGCACGACGGGGATCGAAGGGTCGATCGTCTGGGCGGCGACGCGTGAACTGACGCTCAACGCGAGCGCGGCCTACAACAAGGCGATCTATACCGATTTCCCCGATGCCCAATGCTATGCCATCATCCTCGGCACGCCGACCTGCGGGCCGCGCGGCTACGACCGCACCGGCCAGACGCTGCCGCGCGCGCCGCGCTGGATGCTGTTCACCGGCTTCACCTATGAACGGGACATCGGCACCGATTGGAAGATCGGCCTGTCGGGCGACGCCAATTATCAAAGCGCCTTCATTCCCGACGATAATGGCGATCCCTATACGCGCGTCAGCCCCAAATGGCGGCTCAATGCCGGCGTCCGGGTGGGGCCGACCAACGACAGGTGGGAACTGGCGCTGATCGGGCGCAACCTGACCGATGAATATTACCCGGTTTCGAGTTCGGAGGCGCCCTTCGCGGCCGGCGCCTTCCGCCTGGGCCCTCCGGGTGAAAAGTCGGGCTTTGCCTACCGTCCCCGCGAAGTGGTGGTGCAGGGCACGGTGCGGTTCTGACAGGAGCGGGTGACCGCCGGCGCGGTCACCGCTTCCCCATCGCCTGGGTTTCCCGCTCCCCTGCCGGCCGGTCCGTCAGGGGGCGGGAGAGGCGGCGCTCCCGGCCGCATGGTTGAACAGGCGCGTCAGGCGGGTATGGGCGATGCGCCACGCCCCATCCTCGACGCGATAGCGTTCATGATAATGGCCGGCCGCATGCAGCCGCAGCGTCGTGCGGTCGGCCGCGAAGATCCGGTCCTCCATGGCGACGATGCCGCTTGCTTCCGTCGGACTTTCGACGGTGATCTCATGGCCGTGGCCGTGATGGCAGCTTGTCTGTTCGGCAAGGCCGCGGTTGATCCAGGCGACGATCGCATCGCGGCCGACGGTCACGGGTCCCTCGGGGCCGACCGGCGCGCCGCCGCCCAGCGGCAGATGCTGCAGGCCGACGCTGCAATCGAAGACGGCGTCGCGACAGAATATCTGCGCCAGGCCCGCCCAGTCATGCGTGTCGACGCAGCGGAAATAGCGTGACTTGAGCTGCTTAATCTCCTCGATCGCGATCAGTCTTTCAACGGCGTCCATCCTGCTCTCCCTCTGTTTTGTTTCTCATCGGATGATACATGTCTCCTGCTCCGGAATATAGCGGAACCGGCGCAGCGGGGCGAAGCCGGACGATCGCGTCTCAGCGCCCCGCCGGCACCTCGAAGCCGAAGCAGCGCGCTGCGTTGAGGCCCAGCAGCTTGGCGCGGGTTTCCTCCTGAAGCTCGCTGCCGAAGGTGCGCTTGATCGCCTCGGCGGAATGGGGCCAGGACCCTTCATGATGGGGATAGTCGTTCGCCCACATGAAATTGTCGGCCAGCCCGTGCCGCTCGACCAGGTCGATCGCCGCCTTGTCCTCGCCGAAGGAAGCGAAGCAGTTGGCGCGATAATAGTCGGACGGCAGGGCATTGAGCTTCGGCCGCACCCAGAAATGATGCTTCAGATAGGCTTCGTCCATCTTCTGCATCATCCAGGGCACCCAGCCGGCGTCCGCCTCGATCGTCGCGGCGCGCAGTTTCGGGAAGCGTTCGAACACGCCCGACGCGCACAGATTGGCGATCGGCTCCATGGCGGGCGCGATGGCGTGGACGACATAATTGACGATCGCGCCGCCATTGCCGCGCGCGGTGCGCGGGTCCATGCCGGTCGCGATGTGGAAGGTCATCGCCAGGTCATGGTCCTGGATCGCGGCCCAGAGCGGGTCGAAGACCGGCAGATTGTAATTGATATGCGACACGTCGGGCGCGCCCCAGATCGGCTTGCTGGGCAGGATCAGCGCCTTGTAGCCCATTTTCGCCACCCGCTCGACCTCGCGGACCGCGCCCTCGATATCGGCGGTGGCGAGCGCGGCGGTGGGCGCCATGCGGTGCTTGTGCGGGCCGCACACTTCCCAGGCCCAATCGTTCCAGATGCGGCACTGGGCGGCGACGAAGTCGGTGTCGGCCGAACTCCACATCAGCAAGGCCGCGCCATTGGGGAAGATCACCTCCGCATCGACGCCGTCCATGTCCTGGTCGGCGATGCGGGCGAGCCCGGTCTTCTCGTCGACGAAATGGATGGTCGCCGCGCCGCCGGCCTGGGTGCGCAGCAGGTCCTCGCCGGTAAATTGCGCGTCGATGATCCGTTCGGGCCGCAGCCCTTCCTGGATCACATATTTCTGGCCCTCGCGCACCTCGACCCGGGGCAGGCGGGCGCGATAACGCTCCTCGATCCGTTCGAAGAACAGCTTGGGCGGCGGCGACAAATGGGTATCGCAGGAAACCATATAATATTTGTTGGCGCCGGGACGGACCTCGCGCTGCCAGCCGCTGACCTCCGGCTCGTCGAGGCGCCAGAGATTTTCCTTGTTCACGTCCACCGTCTGATTGCCGGTCATCTCATCTCTCCTTCTGGACGGGCGCGCGTCAGAGCGCGCCCAGAATTGCGCCGCTGGTGGGGTCGCCATTGGCCGCCGTCACCAGCACGTTGGCGACATTCGCCACCTGGTTGACGGCCGTGCCCCGCAGCTGGCGGACCGCCTCGGCGATGCCGTTCATGCCGTGGATATAGGCTTCGCCCAGCTGGCCCCCATGGGTGTTGACCGGCAGCGTCCCGCCGATCTCGATATTGCCGTTCTTGATGAAATCCTTCGCCTCGCCGGGCGCGCAAAAGCCATAGGCTTCGAGCGAGGGGAGCACCGTCGGCCCGAAATGGTCGTAGATGATGGCGACCTGAATGTCGGCGGGGCTCAGGCCCGACGCGGCATAGAGCTGCCGTGCGGTCAGCGCGCTTTCGTCGCGCGGGCTGATGTCCGGGCGATAATAGGCGCCGATCATCAGCTGGCCCTTGGGCAGCGACTGGGCGGCGGCGCGGATCAGCACCGGCTTCTGCCGCAGGTCGCGCGCCCGCTCCGCCGAGGTGACGACGACCGCCACCGCGCCGTCGCTTTCCTGGCAGCAGTCGAACAGGCGGAAGGGGTCGGCGATCATCCGCGAGGCGAGATAGTCCTCGCGCGTCAGCGGCCGATTGTAGAAGAAGGCGTTGGGATTGGTCAGCGCATGGCGGCGCGCAGCGAGCGCGTAATTGGCGAAATCCTCCGCCGTGGCGCCCGTCTCATGCATGTAGCGCCGCATCCCCGGCGCCATATAGGCGGCGGGCGTGTAGAGGCCGGAAAAGGCGTGGAAAGCCTTGCCGACATTGTCGCTCGACGGCGTGCGATCCTGCATCGGCGCGCCATAGCGAAAGCCCGACCGTTCGTTGAGCGCGCGGTAGCAGACGACGACCTCGGCGGCACCCGTGGCGACCGCCATCGCTGCCTGCATCAGCGGGGCGCAGGCACCGCCGCCGCCGGCCGGGATGCGGGTGAAGAATTTAAGGTCCTTGCCCCCCAGCGCGTAGAAAAGGTCGGGCTCGCTGTTGCTGTCGAAGGTGAAGGCCGACATGCCGTCCACCTCCGACGGCGCGATCCCGGCATCGTCCAGCGCCGCCAGAATGGCTTCCAGCGCCAGCTTATATTCGCTGCGGCCGCTATTCTTGGAAAATTCCGTCGCGCCCAGGCCGACGATCGCCGCCTTGTCCTTGATCCCGCTCATCGGTTCAGCCCTCCACCGGAATGAAGCGGAAACCCGGCACGTCGCCGCGCGTCACATATTGGGTGCGCACCCGCTGGCCGATCGCCATGGCGGCGGGATCGGTGCCGTCCATCGCGCCGACCATGCGCACGCCTTCGGGCATGTCGACGATCGCGATCGGATGGGGCACGGCATAGTCCGGCAGCGGCGGATGATGATGCACGGTATAGCTGTGGACCACGCCCTCGCCGCCCAGCGCCACCGTCGACCAGTCCAGCGAATGGCAGGTGGGGCAGACGGGCGAAGGGGGATTGCGCAGCCCGTCGCAGCCGCCGCAGCGCTGCACCAGAAGCTCGCCGCGCGCGATGCCTTCGTAGAAGAAGTCGTAATCCTGGCTGGAAAGCGGCGGCTGGTGCCGACGGCCTTGCTGGTCGCCATCTGCTTGCGTCATGTCAGGAAGCCCTTGCGGTTTGGGGAGCGCGGCTCGATCGGCCGACCCTGATCCCGGCTGCCTCACGGTCCCAGGTGGTCGGGGTCACGCCTTCTTCGCGCAGCTTGTATTTGAGGACGCGGCCAGTCGGGTTCTTCACCAGTTCGCGGCGGAACTCATAATAGCGCGGCACCGCGAAATAGGGGAGATTGTCGATCGCCCAGAGGCACAGTTCCTGTTCAGTGAGCGCCGCTTCCGCCTTCAGAACGAGCGTGATCTTGATGTCATCCTCGACAACTCCGGGGCTTGCCGGGTGCAGCGCGGCTTCGAGGATGGCGGGATGGCCAAGGAAGGTCTGCTCGACCTCGAAGCTCGACACATTTTCGCCCCGACTGCGCAGATAATCCTTGGCCCTGTCGACGAAATAGAAGAAGCCCGCCTCATCCCTCCGCCCCAGGTCGCCGGTGTGCATCCACAGGTTGCGCCAGACCTTCGCCGTTTCCTCAGGCCGGTTCCAATAGCCTTCAAACATGATGTTGGGATGGCGCGGGCGGCAGCATATCTCGCCCACGGCGCCGGGGGGCACGGGGCAGTCGTTCGCGTCGAGGATCGCGAGGTCGAACTCGTCGGCGGCCGGGCCGATCGAATGGTCGGGTGCTTCCTGGCCCAGCGTCACCATCGTCAGGCGCAAGGCTTCGGTCTGGCCATACATGGCGGGCAGCACATGGGCGACGCCGAAGCGCTGCTCGAAGATGCGGCGGATGTCGGGCGGGCAGGGGACGCCCATCAGCAGCTCCACCTGGCCGAAGCAGCGCTTCATTGCCGCATCATCGGGCGCGAAGGCCAGTAGCGGGAACATGGTCGCCATCAGAAACAGATGCGTCGCGCCCGACCGTTCGACATCGGCCCAGAAGCTGGTGACGGAAAATTTGCGGGGCAGGACCACGCTGGCCTGGGCGATGATCCCGCTCATCAGCGTGCTGATCGCGGCGGAATGGAACAGCGGCAGCGGCGCGAGGATGTTCTTGCCCGGCGCCAGGCCGATCGCCCGCTGCTGCTGGCGGCCCCACATGCCCAGGCAATTGTGGCTGAGCATGCAGCCCTTGGACGGCCCGGTCGTGCCCGAGGTGTAGAGCAGCATCGCGATGTCGGACGGCGCGACATCGACAGCCAGCGGTCGATCGTCCTCGCCATGGTCGAGCGGGTCCACGCGCAGGCTGCCGACCAGTTCGGCCTCGTCGCTCCGGCAGAGCACCCGTTCAACAAGGGGCAGCTGGTCGGCAATCTCGACGATGCGGTCGAGATAGGCCGGGTCGCACAGCAGGATGCGCGCGCCCGTGTCGCAAATCTGGTGACGCAGAAATTCGCGCCGATACGCCAGGTTGATCGGCACCCAGATCGCGCCGAGCTTCGCCGTCGCCAGCCAGGCGACCAGCGGGTCGATGCCGGTTTCGCAGAGGGTCACCAAGCAGTCGCCCTTGCTCAGGCCCAGCTGCGACAGCCGGTTGGCGAAGCGGGTGGAAAGACGATCCGCCTCCGCAAAGCTCAGCCGGTCGCCATCGATGTCGACGAAGATCGCGTCGGGCCTTTCCGCGACCGCGCGTGCCAGCGCGGCGGGCACGCTGTCGCGCTGTCCGGCCGAATAGGTCGAATCCGTGCCTGCCACGAACGCATCCCTCCCAAGTTTTCCTGTACCGTCCTTTATATTGAAGACACACTGTCTTGTCAATTATGGGAAAGACAGTGTGTCTTGGCAATTTGCCGCGAGTCAGCGATGCTTCGGCTTGCGTCCGGGGCGATTCTGTTCTCTTGATTCGCGGCGTCGCCGTGTGGCGCGCGACGTGTGAGGAGGATGATGACCGAGCCGGCCCGGATTCGCAGGAACTACACGGTTCCCGAGGCGCGCACGCTGCAACGCACCGAAACGCACCGCCGCATCCGTGATGCGGCGCGTGAGCTGTTTTTCAAGCATCGCTACGAATTCACCTCGATGAAGGATATTGCCGACGCGGCGGGGGTTCGGCGATCGACCGTCTACATCCATTACAAGGACAAGGCGGAAATCGTCGCGGAGATCATCCAGGACTATGTGCCGCGCGTTGCGGCGGTGTTCGCCAGCTTTCCCGGGCCCCGGCCCAGCATCGAGCAGGTCTGTCGGTGGATGGACGACATGTCGGGTTTTTTCGAGGCGGAGCAGGTGCCGATCTCGATCATCATCAACGCCTCGCCCTTTCAGCAGCGATGGCCGGCGCTGCAGGATCTGACGCAGGCGGCGCTGTCGGCGCTGGGGACGCATAATGCGGCGTTCCGGGTCGCGGCCGAGAAGGGCGGCGACCTGGGATTGCGGGCCAAGGCGGCGTTGTTGCTGATGCAGTTGACGCTGATTTCCCCGGTCGGTCGCGAACAGGGTGGTGAGGAGAGCGGGTCGGCGCGGCAGGCGAGCTGGAACGCGTCGCTGCGGCTGGCGGTGGCCGAAGCCTTTCATGACTTTGTCCATCGCTATGGCGGGGACGGAGGTTGAAGGGAAATAATGAAGGAAATAGCGAGAAGATCAGGATTTTGAAATTTGCCGTTTCGGGTGAGTAACGCTTTTTCTTCTGTTGAATACAGTCATGTGGCGAACAGGATCAGTCAGGCCATATATCCTTCGATAGGCCTCACAAGTATTAGGTCTTTGGTGAGACGGGAAGTTACGACAAGCTTATATATTGTTGCGACAACTGAAGCCTGACTTGACTCGGACTTTCCAAAATAATAATTATCAAGGATCAAGGTAGCCGCCGGACAGCCCTGTGATAATGGGCGTCGCGTCGCCTCCGACTACCGCTCTCGGCGTCATTTGCATCGTGCAGCCCCTTGGTGGCGCGCGCGGTGCTTGTTGGGAGGCGAGGATGCCTATGCAGCACAGCTCCGACCCATTGCCGCCCGGATAGCGGCCCACCGCCGGCGGATCCGCGCTGACAGCGGGGCCTTCGTTCACGCGAGGGCAGCCGCTGCCTGCCCGCCTGCTCGACCAGTTTTCGTCGCCACGACCCCGGCCTTGCGGTGCGGGGGACAGGTTCGCTTTGCCAGAGGATGCGTGTCATGACACTGACGATTCAGGATCTTTTCTATGACGAGCAATTCGGCGTCCAGTCAGACGACAATGATGTCACCGCATTGTCAGCCGGAATCCCGACCATTTCGCTGACCACGGTCAGTTCTCCGACGGGTTTTCCCCAATATGCCGAATATGACGATTTTGTTTCGAGCAACAATCAGGTCACCGACTATTTCTTCGCCAAGGACGGGACCGGCACGCTCTTTTCCACGACCGTCGGCACCGCTACCACGATGCAGGTGAATGACGGCGGCACGCTCAAGACCATCTATCTGTTCGCCACCAGCGATCCCAATATCCTGGTCGGCCGCGTCGGATCTTCGGTCAACGACGCGGTGGCGCTGAAGATCGCGATCGGTGAGCATGTCTCGGGCGGCCTCGTCACCAGCGCGGACCTGGGCGTCACCGTCTATGCGCCGATCGTCCACAGCGTCGCGAACGCCATCGACGACCTGGATATCAAGGACCTGACCAACTTCATCTTTTTGGGGTCCACCTACAATACGGCGACCGAGGTGCCGTTCGAGAATTTCGCGAGCGTCAAGTCGGGCCAGGATGCCTTCGCCCCGGTGGTGCCCACGAGTGGTGCCAACACCACCCAATTGCTGATCACCGGCTTTGCCGGCTCGACGGTCGGCACGGTGAATGTCAGCACGACCGGCCTTGGCACCAACGCCCAGCATGTCGACCCGACCGAATCCATCCGAGTCGACATCGTGACCGGGCTGGACACCAGCGGCGCGCTGACCTCGACCTTCGTCCATGATGCGGCCAACATCAGCTATGGCAATCATGTCGACGCCATCCGGGCGGAATTTTCGATCAGCCAGCTCAATCCGACCAATACGCCCGCGACACTCAGCGTCTTCGCCTATCAGGACGACAACACGACCGCCACTTCCAACTATCAGGGCACGGCCTTCCCCACCAGCGCGATCAGCGACCCCGGCACCGTCGTGCAGATCGACCCGGAAGACGTCATCATCAAGAACGCGGCCGGCGATAACATCACCACCGCCTTCAAGGCGGGCGGCGGGACGATCGTCGCCGACGGGCAGGGCGTGAAGATCACCGGGCTACTCGCGACCCAGCAGGTCAACTTCTCCACCGATGGCGTGTTGTTCGACCGCTTCGTCATCACCAACACGCTGTCCGGCAAGGGGCCGAGCACCTTTGACGTGGGCGCGATCGAAGTGACGACGCTGGTGGGCGGCACCGCCAAGGAATATGCCGAGTTCGGGTCCAAGATCAATTTCGAGGATGGCGGCCCCAATATCGACGCCGGCACGGACCCCGCGCCGACGCTCAGCACATCGGACGCCCTGCTGAACAGCGCATCGGCCGACTTCCACAACCTGTTCACCAATATTTCCTACGGCCCCGACGGCGCCGGTTCGATCAGCTATGACATCGGCACGCCGGGCCTGGGCGTCGACAGCGGCATGGTCGACAGCCAGACCGGCTTTGGCATCTTCCTCTATCTGGAGGACAATACGGACACGCCGCTGGTGGGCGACCACAAGGTCGTGGGCCGGGTGGGGACAAGCGCCACCACGCCCAGTGCGTCGGGCGCCGTCGCCTTCTCCATCGCCGCCGATCCCGGCACGGGCGAGGTCAGCATGACCCAGTCGCGCGCCGTCTATCATGACAAGCTGACCAACGACACCAGCGTCAGTTTCGACACCGCCGACCTGGTCACGCTGACCGCGACGATCAAGGATGGGGAGACGAACGCGGACACGGACTCCGCGACGATCAACATCGCCCTGTCCTTCTCGATCACCGACGATGTGCCCACGGTCACGCCGCGGCCCGTGGCTCCGGGTGACCCGAGCCTCAACGATCTGTTCGTCGGCAACACCAACGGCGCTTCGGCGACCAGCTTCTATACGCTGGATACCGGCAATGACACGCCCGGACATTTCACCATCACCGACGCGCCCGACAGCAGCGGCTTTTCCTATGTGTCGATCGACACGGACGGGATCGCCGGGAACGAGATCAAGGGCTTTTATGATCCCAACACCAGCGACGCCATACCGGGGACCGCGCTCTATACGCTGAAGCTGGACGCGGACGGCCATTATACCTTCACCATGATCGGCACGTTGCCCAGTTCGACGCTCAACTTGAGTTCGGCGGAGATCAAGGCCGGCGCGCCCGATACCAACAGCATCGATGTCGGCGCGGTGGAGAATGACGACTATGTCACCATTGCCGGCGGTGGTGGGCCGATCAATGAAAGCAATGGCTTCGTGGGCGTCAAGAACGGCAATCTGGATGTCGGCGAGTCCCTGACCTTCACCCTGCATGAGGGCGACGGCACGGAGATCGACTTCCAGGGCCTGATCATCGGGACCAAGTCCGCCAAGGCGTCATCCTATAGCGTGCATATCGACTATGTGGACCCGGCCAAGACGGACACGACCACTCAATTTGACGTGCCGAAGAACACAGCGTTGGTGGTCGACCCGGCGGGCGACGACCTGATCCAGTCGATCACCGTCACGAAGCTGAGCGGTCCCGCGCTCAAGATCGGCGTCGGCGA
This sequence comes from Sphingobium sp., assembly GCA_035278405.1. Classification (GTDB taxonomy): domain Bacteria; phylum Pseudomonadota; class Alphaproteobacteria; order Sphingomonadales; family Sphingomonadaceae; genus Sphingobium. The sequence goes on from DATEJA010000003.1 coordinate 20,353, forward strand.
CATCGACATATTGTTGCCGCCGCAGGACGTGAAGCTGGGCTTTACCGTGCAACTGGCCGACAGCGACCAGGATACGGACAGCCAGAGCTTCTCCGTGTCGATCGACGGCAATAATGACGGCAGCTTCGACGATACGATCACCGCGTCGAGCACGGTGCAGCCCTTGAGCCTGCTGGGGGCGTCGACCACCGACTGGCTGCATTTCATGTAGGGAGGTGCGTGAGAGTCTGCCCTGTTGACCGGGTTCCTGCGAAAGCAGGAGCCCGGTCCTGCCGTGTGAACTGGGCTCCGTCCTTTGCCGGAGCACGGGGCGGGCGGGAAAGAGTCGTCGATCAAGACCGTTCGCATTGGGCGTAGTCGAGGCGCGGCGCATGGGTGCTCGACTTCGCTCGAACCGAACGGTGGGGTGGGGGCGTTGCCCTCACCCCACCCCCTGTGGACAAGCCCGCCCGCGCCTGTTCTAACAGGGCGCGATGAAATCCCTGATCGACAATGCCCATGCGCTGGGCGCGGGCCTGGCCGCCATCCGATCCGAATATCAGATCCCGTCGGGCTTCCCCGCCGATGTGCTCGCCGCCGCGCAGGCCGCGGCCGCCCGGACGCCGAGCGAGCATGTCGACCGCAGCGACCTGCCCTTCGTCACGCTCGACCCCGCCAGTTCGACCGATCTTGACCAGGCCTTTGCCATCGAGCCGGCGGGCGGCGACCTGCTGCTCCATTATGCGATCGCCGACATCGCCTGGTTCGTCGAGGATGGCGGGCCGATCGATGCCGAAGCCTGGCGCCGGGGCGAGACGATCTACCTGCCCGACGGCAAGGCCAGCCTCTATCCCCCGCTGTTGAGCGAACGGGCGGCGAGCCTGCTGCCGGACGGGCCCCGGCCGGCCATCATCCTGACCGTGCGCGTCGATGCCGATGGCAATGTGGGGCTGGACGGCGCGGAGCGGGCGATCATCCGCAGCCGCGCGAAGCTGGCCTATGACAGCGTGCGCGCATCGGACCTGCCGCCCGAATTTGGCGAGCTGGCCCGGCGCATGGCGGCGGCCGAAGCCCGCAGGGGCGCCGCGCGCGTCGATCCGCCCGAACAGGAGGTGACGGTGCTGCCCGGCGGCGGCTTTGCCCTGGCCTTCCGGCCGCGCCTGTCATCGGAGGCGGACAATGCCGCCCTGTCGCTGGCCGCCAACCTGGCCGTCGCCGACGCGTTGCAGGCGCATGGGACCGGGCTGTTCCGCGTCATGGCCGAGCCCGACGAGAAGGCCGTTGCCCGCCTGCGCCATAGCGCGGCGGCGCTGGGCGTCGCCTGGCCGGAGGGGATGACGCTGCGCGACTTTGAAAAGGGGTTGCAGCCCGCCGATCCGCAGCAGGCCGCGCTGATGATGGCGATCCGCCGCGCGGGGCCGGGCGCTTCCTATGCACCCTTTCGCGCCGGCAGCCTGCCCTGGCATGCGGCGATGGCGGCGACCTACGCCCATGCGACGGCGCCGCTGCGGCGGCTGGCCGACCGCTATGTGCTGCGCGCGGCGCTGGCCATCGCGAAGGGGCAGCCGGTGCCGGCGGTCGTCGCCCAAGCCTTCGAAAAGCTGCCGGCGGTGATGGCGCGCGCCGACATGGTCGCGGGCAAGATCGAGCGCGCGGTCGTCGACCTGGCGGAAACGCTGCTGCTGAGCGGGCGGGAAGGGACGGCGTTCGACGCGATCGTCACCGATGTCGACGAACGCGGCGGCAAGGTGCAGCTGTGCGAACTGCCGGTGGTCGCGCGACTGGCGGTGCCGGGCCTGACGCCCGGGCGCCGCGTCGACCTGCGCCTGGCGGGGGTCGATCCGGATCGGCGCAGCCTGTCCTTCGAACTGGCGGGGGGTTAGAGGGGCATCACCTTGGGGGCGGCAAGGGCGAGCGGCTAAGGCTCCTTTTCCATCATTTCCATGAAGTCGCGCGCGGCGTCGCGGTCGGCCGGGTCCTCGAAGGCGTCGAGATCGGGCGCGGACCCCAGCAGGAACAGCAGCGACCAGAGGGCGAAGCGGCGGCCCCGGTCGCTTTCCAGGCCGAAGTCGACGCGCATCCGCTCGACCCCGGCGGCGAGGGCGGGGGGTGGCACGGCTTCCAGGTCGGCGGTGCCGAAATAGCGGCGGAGCTGGTCGTCGAAATCCATCGGGTTTGCCTTCGTGCTGATCATGGGGGCTTGCTGGAACGATCTGGTGGCACAAGCAGCCGCCCACCGCAAATCACCGCCGCGCGTCGAAGAAGGCGCTGCGGCGCGGCTGTTTCAGCGCGACCGGGCTGCCCAGCTCCCGTTGCAGCATGGCCATCATCCAGGCGCGGTGGCGCTGCAGATAGTCGGCAAAGCCGTCCGGCCGGGCGGGGTCGAAGGTCGGCACCGTCCAGTCGGCGCTGATATCCTCGACCAGCAACGCGGGCTGGGCGACGCCGTCTTCGGGCAGGTCGACATGGCTGCCCAGATAGCTGTTGCCCTTGAAACGGATCGACCCGGCCGGCGCGAAGCCCGCCTGGATCAGATAGTCGGGGCCGTTGCGCCCGACCTCGCTGCCATAGCGGGCGGTGCCGGCGACCTTGAAGACATTGCCGCTGAAGCGCACGTCATGCGCCCAGCCTTCCCACTGGGTCGCCACCACCATCTGCACGTCGATCGCCTTGCCGACATGGATGACATTCTGTTCGATCCGGGCGTCCGACACATTGCCCGACAGCTGGAAGATGCGGCTGCCGTCGTTGCGGCTGACGTTGAAGCGCGCCAGCGTGCCGCGATTGCCGAGATTGTCCTTGTCGTCGCGCCGGGGCGAACAGATCAGCAGGAAACCGCCGGCATTGTCGTGGCTGTAATTGTAGAGGAAGGTCGTGCGCCGCGAGTTGAAGTCGGAATCAAATCCCTGCCCGTCATAGCGGGTGCGGGTATAGGCGGCTTCGTTCAGCTGGATCAGGCTGTTGTCGGTGCTCCATTGCCAGATGCCGGCATTGTAGCCGGGCGCGCGGGCACCGGCATGGCGCACGATATTATGTTCGATCAGCGCGCCGTCGGTGCCGCGCGGGACTATGCCGTCACCGCCGACATCTTCCACATAATTGTCGCGGATGACGACATGCTCGCTCGGGAACCAGTTGAGCTGGGTCACGCGGTCGCTGATGCCCGCGATGCCCGAACGGTCGACCCGCCAGATGATATTGCGCTCGATCGCGAGGTCGTGGAAGCGGGTCGCGAGACGCTGGCCGGCGGCGCGGAAGACGATGCCGCCATTGTCCTTGCGCTCGTTGCTGCCGCGCACGTCATGGATATAGAGGTCGCTGGCGCGGATGCCGCGCGTGACGCCGCGATCCTCCGCCGAGATGAGCAGGCCGGTGCGTTGGGCGGGCGCGGGGGCGTCGTTGGTCAGCTCCAGCCCCTGCACCGTCACATAGGCGGCGTTGAGGACGCCCAGCGCATAGGGCGACACCCCGCCGGCATCGATGCGCGGGCGGGTGCCGATGCCGGTCGCGGCGATGCTGATGGGCGCGCCGCTCCGGCCCGATCGGCTGATCGTCAGCGGCTCCTTCCACACCGATCCCGCCACCAGCAGCAGCCGGTCGCCCGGCCGCAGCGGGAAGGCGCTCGCCCGGCTGAGGCTGCGCCAGGCCTGGGCGGGGGCGGTGCCCGCCGCGCGATCATCGCCGCGCGCCGCGTCGACATAATAGGTCTCGGCCCGGGCGGCGGAGGCCAAGGCGGGCGAAAGGAACAGCGCGGCAAGGGCGGCGGCGCGGAATGTCCTCAACGGTTCGGGTCCTTCAGGGTCGGTGGGGGGCAGGATGGCGCAAGGGGGCTGAATGGCGGCTGAAAATCGCCGGCGCTCAGCCCTCGGGCTCCTCCATCCGGTAGGACAGCCAGCGCAGCAGCATGCCCGTGATGGAGGTCAGCACACCGCCCGCCAGGCACAGCGCCAGCACGGGGTCGCTCCGCGCGCTCTTGAGCGAGACAATGGCCAGGAGGAGGACGCTGACCGTGGAGATGGCGTAGCCCATGGTCTTGATGACGGCACTTTTGATCATTTCGGTTGTTGAATGTTTCTGATTGTTGCCGGTTCCCTTCCCGCCGGCCGGAACAGGACGAGACGCACGATATGGACCGCATCTTCACCGCCATCGCCACCCGCATCGCCGGGGCCGCCGGACAGCCGCTCACTTTCGCCTTCGCTGTGGCGATCATCATCATCTGGGGCGTGACAGGGCCGATCTTCCAATATTCCGACACATGGCAGCTGATCATCAACACCGGCACGACCATCATCACCTTCCTGATGGTCTTCCTGATCCAGAACAGCCAGAACCGCGACGCCGCCGCCATGCAGGCCAAGCTGGACGAAGTCATCCGCGCGCTCGATTCCGCGCGCGAGCAGTTCATCGGGATCGAGCACCGCACGTCGAACGAGGTGGAGGAAATCCGCGCCGCGCTGGAGGAGGAGGTGGGGTGCGAGAATGGCAAGGCGGGGACCGCGGACGACAGCGCCGAACGCGTGCTGCGGAGATATTAGGGTTTCCGTCATTCCCGCCTGCGCGGGAATGACGCGGTTATTATGTCTGCGCGTGCACCAGGACGAGCGAGATATTGTCCGTGCCGCCGGCCTTGAGAGCGCAGTCTACCAGGCCTTCGGCGGCGGCGCGGATGTCGGGTTGCATGAGCGTGCCGATGCGCTTGTCCTCGATCATCGAGGACAAGCCGTCCGAACAGAGCAGGAATTTGTCGTCGTCCAGCAGCTCGCAAACCGCATAGTCGATTTCCAGATGCGGGCTGATCCCCACCGCGCGGGTGATGACGTTCGCCTGCGGATGACGGCGCGCCTCGTCGGGGGAGAGAAGGCCGGCGTCGGTCAGCTGCTGGACATAGCTGTGGTCGTGGCTGAGCAATTGCAGCCGGCCGCGCCGCAGCCGATAGATGCGGCTGTCCCCCGCCCAGAAGAGGGTGCAGAGGCCGCAGTCGATATGCAGCCCCGCGACGGTCGACCCGCAGGTTTCGCCCTGGAGCGAATGGGCCAATATCTCGTCATTGGCGGCGTTGAGCGCGGTGCCGATCGCCCGGCTGGTGATGGCGTGGGTGGTGAGCGAGGCGAGCGCCCGGACGACGCCGGTCGCCGCCCGATCGCCCCGGCTGTGCCCGCCCATGCCGTCCGCCACGGCCCAGAGCCGTTGGTCCGGACAGTCGAGGATGCGGTCTTCATTGACGGTGCGGACCTTGCCGATATGGGTCCGGGCGGCCGATTGCAGCCGCCATTGCGGAAGGCGCTGGTCTGCCGCGCGCGCGAACCAGCTCATCGGCCGTCCCCTTCCAGATCGGCCGCCGCCTTGTCATAGGCGGCGATGAACGCCTGGTTGAGCGGCCCTTCCTCGCCATCCTCGACCTGGCGGCTGAGGTCGGCATGGCGCGCGCGCACGCTTTCCCACAGATGCGCGAAGCGGCTCTTGAGCGCGAAGCCCCGGGCCGGGCTCGCCGCCTCGATGGCGGCGGGATCGAAGCTGTCGACCGCCGCGCGCAGCGACGCGCGCAGACCGACGAAGGTCGCGATCAGATGTTTCTTGATGTCGCGGAAGGAGGCGTTGAGCGCGGCGGGCCCATCCAGGAAACCGCGATCATTGGTCAGCAGCAGGTCGATCGCCAGCCGCTGCGTCGGCGCCCATTTGAACGGATTGTTGCCCGCCCCGCCGATGGTGGTGCGCGACAGCTGATATTGGCCGCGCACCCGTTCCCGCTCCGCCATCAGGTCGCCGATGCCCAGCACCATGTTGCGATAGACCGCGCCCGCGCGGCGCATGATGTCCTCCGCATCCTCGGTGGAGAAGGCCGAGGCGTCGATGCCCGCGCCCTCGCAAAAGGCTTCGAGCAGGGAGCCGCCGCCGGTCGCGGCAGGCGCTTGTGGGCCCGCGCCGTCGGACCAGTTCGTCGGCACGTCGATCGAGGATCCCAAGGGCGGCATCATGATCAGCGTCTGGTTGGCGTCGCCGCCCTCTCGCGCCTGCGCCGCATGGTCGACCGTCAGCCGATAGGGGCCAAGGCAGATGGAGGCGGGCAGCGCGACCGGCAGGTCACATTCGTCGGGCAGCCGGGCCTGGCTGTCCTCGTCGAACACGCCGTTGGCGCCCAGGCAGCGCAGCGTCAGCCCGTCGGCCTGGGCCAGATATTCGCAATGCCAGCGCGAAATCTCGCAGCTGGGATCATGGATCACCCAGTCGGCCTGCGGATCGCGGCCGATGCGCAGCAGCCCGTCCTGCAACAGCCGCGCGTCGATCGCGTCGAGCGGCTGGTCCTTTTCATAGAGCTTGAAAATATACATGGGAACCTGTCCTCAGGCGGCTTCGCGGTCGGATGGTGGGCGGTCGGAGGTCGCCGGTTGCGCAATGCGGGTGCGCAGCGCCGCCAGCGCGTCGCCGACCGGCCCGCCCACGGAGCGTTCCTCCATCTCGTCGGCCAGGCGGTTGAAGGCGTCGAACAGCCGGCCCAGCTCATCGGTGCGGCGGTGGGACAGGCGGAAACTGCTGTTGCCCTGCGCCGCCTCGTCGATCGCGCCGCGCAGCCGGCGCAGCGGCAGCGACAATTCGCGCGCGCTGAAATAGGCGATGGTCGCGATCATGCCGATCACGAACAGCGACAGGGCGGTCAGCAGCAGCCGGGCGCGGTCCATCGCCGCGTCGAGCGCGCCGCGATCGAGCAGCATGTCGACCTGGCCGAAATCGGCGCCGGCATAGCGCACCGTGCGGGTGAAGCGGAAACCGTCCGCCGTCGCCTCCATGCTGTCGGCCCGGTCGGCCTGGCGCGTGCCGAGCAGCGCCCGGTCGTTCGCCGCGCGGATGATGCCATGGTCATCGGCGATCACGATCTGCCGCACATGGCTGTCCTTGGCCGCCGTTTCGACGAACGCCTGCAAGGGCAGCCAGTCCTGCGAGGCGGCGGGGAGCCCGGCATTGTCGGCGATCTTGAGCGCGGCGTTGCGCGCGACGAAATCGGTCATCGACGCGCCGGAGGTCAGCGCCATGTCGGTCATCGTCGCGTTCTGCCGGTCGAGCACCATGCCCACGCCGACCGTCAGCGTCACGGTCGCGGTGGCGGCCAGCACCAGCGGCAGCTTGAAGCGCAGCGCCATGGCGCGCGATCCGGGGCCGGCGCTGTCCTGGCTAGTCGCCTCCCGCTCGCGCGCCAGCGCCTGCGCCAGGCGGGCGGCGTCGGGGAAGCGGTCGCCCGGCTTCTTGGCGAGCAGCTTGTCGATGATGAAGCAGAGGCCGCGCGGACATTCGCGCACCTGGGCGCGGATCGGCGCCGGGTCCTCCTGCGCGATCTGCAGCGCCAGCGTGGCCAGGCCCGTGCCCGGGAAGGCGGGCTTGCCCGTCACCATTTCGTAGAAGACGGCGCCGAGCGAGAAGAGGTCGCTGCGCGCGTCGACGGGCAGGCCCATCGCCTGTTCGGGGCTCATGTAGCGCGGCGTGCCCATGACTTGGCCCGCCTGGGTGCGGCCGGCGTCCAGTTCGTCGCGCGCCTCGATCCGGGCGATGCCGAAGTCGAGCAGCTTGGCGGTGCGGCCATGGTCGCAGATCAGGATGTTGGACGGCTTGACGTCGCGATGGACGACGCCGCGCGCATGGGCATAGGCGAGCGCGTCGGCGACCTGCCCGCCCAGCGTCAGCACCCGCTCCACCGTCATGCGCCCTTCGTCGCGCAGGATCTCGTCGAGCGGGCGACCCTGCAGATGTTCCATCGCGATATAGGGGACGCCGTCCGCCTCGCCCACGTCATAGATGGTGACGATATGGCTGTGCGACAGCATGCCCGCCGCCCGCGCTTCGGCGAGGAAGCGGTGGACGAGGTCGGTGTCACCGCGATAGTCGGGCTTCAGCAGCTTGATCGCCACGGCCCGGCCGATGCTGGGGTCGTGCGCCAGGAAGACATTGGCCATCGCGCCTTCGCCGATCGGCGCGTCGATGCGGTATCGACCGATCCAGTTCTGCTCACTCATCAGGGTTGCGACCTCTTCTGGGGTGAATGGGGGGATTAATCGGCGCGCCGGGTGTCTCGACTTCGCTCGGCGCGAACGGGTCATATCCGGCGCTCATAGCTCTAACGCTTGGTCTTCACCGTCGCGCGGATGCGCTGGGCGCGTTCCAGGTCGCGGCGGATCAGCGGATCGGCGGGCGCCAAGGTCGCCGCCTGATGCAGCAGCACCACGGCGCGGGCGACCTGGCCCTGGTTGAGCGCGGCAAGGCCCGCAGCGCGCAGCCGGGCGGCGCGGGCGGGATCGGCGGCGGGGGCCTTGACCAC
>DATEJA010000004.1:0-3753 GCA_035278405.1 Sphingobium sp.
GGCCCGTCGGCGCCTTTCATTCCATGCAGCCTAGACGCCCTGCGCCTCTGTGGAGTCCTGCTCCCCATGCGCGGGCGCCTCGGTAGCGCAACCCAGATAGCTTTCCAAGCGGCCTATGGCCGCACGCAGACGCGACGCCGCGCGCGAGTCGGTCACTGCGATATGGACGACATTGTCCCGCCCCATTGCCATAGATAGGGCGTGTCGGTCCACAGGCAAGACGATGCCGGCCAAATCCGTGCCCTCCGCTTCCTGGCCGACGCGATAGGCCTGGTCGAGCTTGCGGTTGCCGTCGGCGGCCGCATCGCTGGCGTGGAGCAGCAATTGCACCTGGCCCTTGCGGCAGGCGACATCGATCTTTTCGGAGCCGGTGAGGACCATCGACGCCCGCGCCTCCAGCCCGAGGCGATCGAGCAGCGCCTTGCGCAGGCCGTCCTCGATCAGGGCGGGGAGCGTGTCGGGGATCTGAAGATCGCCGGTCTTGAACGCGCGGGCAAGCGCGCCCTTGAGCTTGCCCTTGGCGAGCGCCTGTTCGAGCTGCGCGCGCGACACGCCGACCCAGGCGCCACGGCCGGGCGCCTTGGCACGGATGTCGGGGAGGATTTCACCGTCAGGGCCGCAGGCGAGGCGGACGAGCATGTCCGGATCGGCGCGGTCGCCCGAGAGGATGCATTTGCGTTCGGTCATGCGGCGCCCTCCCCACGGCAATCCGTGTTCCTGCGCGAGCAGGAACCCAGTTCGGCGGTAGCGAGAGCGCGCAAGCTCGGAACTGGGCTCCTGCCTGCGCAGGAGCACGTTCCGCGAGCGGCAATGTTGGGACTCAGCCTCTCATTGGGAAGTGACCGCAACATAGGCGTCCTCCCCATGAATGGCGTCTCCGGCCAGACGGATGTCGATCAAAAGCATCAGGCGCTTACGCTTCCTCGCCTTCGAACCAGTGGGCACGGGCGGCCATGATGATCTCATTGCCCTGTTCTTCGCTGAGGCCATATTCGGCGAGGATCCCGCCCTTGTCCTCGGACTGTTCGTTGCGGCGGCGGCGCTGGTCGACGCGCTTCTTGGCGATCAGTTCGTCGGTGGCGAGGTCGGCGAGGTCGTCGAGCGTCTTGATGCCCGCCTTGCCCAGCGTCACCAGCATGGCTTCGCTGAGGTGCGGCATGTCGGCGAGCGCATCTTCGACGCCGAGCGCCTGACGCTCCTCGCGGGCGGCGGCTTCGCGACGGTCGAGCGCTTCCTGCGCGCGGCTCTGCAGCTCCTGCGCCAGTTCCTCGTCGAAGCCTTCGATCGCGGCCAGTTCCTCGACGCCGACATAGGCGACTTCTTCCAGCTCGCCAAAGCCTTCGGCCACCAGCAGCTGCGAGAGGGTTTCGTCCACGTCCAGTTCGTTCTGGAACAGTTCGGAGCGGGTGACGAATTCCTTCTGCCGCTTTTCGGAAGCGTCAGCCTCGGTCATGATGTCGATCGCCTTGCCGGTCAGCTGCGAGGCAAGACGGACATTCTGGCCGCGACGGCCGATGGCGAGCGACAGCTGATCGTCGGGGACGACGACTTCGATGCGTTCCTCTTCCTCGTCGATGACGACGCGGGCGACCTGAGCGGGCTGCAGCGCGTTGACGACGAAGGTCGCGGTGTCTTCCGACCAGGGAATGATGTCGATCTTTTCGCCCTGCATTTCCTGAACGACGGCCTGCACGCGGCTGCCCTTCATGCCGACGCAGGCGCCGACCGGGTCGATGCTCGAATCGCGGCTGATGACGCCGATCTTGGCGCGGCTGCCCGGATCGCGGGCGGCGGCCTTGATCTCGATCACGCCGTCATAGATTTCGGGCACTTCCTGCGCGAACAGCTTCTTCATGAATTCGGGGTGCGCGCGGGACAGGAAGATCTGGGGCCCACGATTTTCGCGACGGACGTTCAGGATCACCGAGCGGATGCGGTCGCCGACGCGGACGACTTCGCGCGGGATCTGCTGGTCGCGGCGGATGACGCCCTCGGCCCGGCCGAGATTGACGACGACATGGCCGAATTCGACCGACTTCACGACGCCGGTGATGATCTCACCCACGCGGTCCTTGAATTCCTCATGCTGGCGCTCGCGCTCGGCGTCGCGGACCTTCTGGAAGATCACCTGCTTGGCCGACTGGGCGTCGATGCGGCCGAGGTCGATCGGGGGCAGCGGATCGACGATGAAGTCGCCGACGACGGCGTCCTTCTTCAGCTTCTGCGCCTGCTTGAGGTCGACCTGCTTGAAATAGTCGTCGACGGCCTCGACCACTTCGACGACGCGCCACAGGCGCAGGTCGCCGCTGTCGGGATCAAGCTTGGCGCGGATGTCGTTTTCGGCGCCGTAGCGCGCGCGGGCGGCACGCTGGATCGCGTCTTCCATCGCCTCGATGACGATCGCCTTGTCGATCATCTTCTCGCTGGCGACGCTGTTCGCAATGGCGAGCAGCTCGGCCTTGTTGGCGGAAATGGCGTTGGCCATGGCAGTCGAACCCTTATTCTTCGGTGTCAAACTCGTCCGCACCCTCGGAAGAGAGCGGCATGGTAGCAGATATGAGCGCGTCGGTCAGTATGAGCTTGGCTTCACCCACCAGCGCGAAGGGGATGGAAACGTCCCCGGCCTTATTGTCCTTGAAGCGGATTTCCTCGCCCTCGACGCCGTCCAGGAGGCCACGAAAGCTCTTGCGGCCCGCAACGGTTTCGGTGGTGGCGACCTTCGCCTCATGCCCCGCCCATTCGCGGAAATCGTGCAGGCGGGTGAGCGGCCGGTCGATGCCGGGCGAACTGACTTCGAGGCGATAGGCCTCCTCGATCGGGTCGGCTTCGTCCAGCACGTCCGACAGGCGGCGCGAGATGGCGGCGCAATCCTCGATCACGAGCTGTTTCGTCTTCGGATCTTCCGCCATGATCTGCAGCGTATATTCGTCGCCCGACCCGAACAGCTTGATGCGCACGAGGTCGAAGCCCAAGGCCTTCACCTCCGGTTCGATCAGCGCGGTCAGTTCGGCGATGTCCGCCATGCAGTCTCCAACAAAATATATGCGCTTTCCCCGCCGCAAGCGTTCCCGCCCGCGACCCCGACATGTTTGACGATGTAAGGAAGCAAGCGCGATATAGGTGGGAAGCGGCCGCGCTGCAACAATATTCGTGCGGATGAATTTGGGCGATATCGGCGGACGGCGGTGAGCGTGGATCGCCTGCTGATCACCACCCTGCCCTGGCACTGACCTGATCCATGTTCCTGCGAAGGCGCATCATTGGCCCTAAGGAAAAACGGGGCCTTTGCGGCCCCCGTTTGCTCAAACCAATCGGCTCTGCTTGACCGCCGCTTCGATGAAGCTGGCGAACAGGGGGTGCGGGTCGAAGGGTTTGGACTTGAGTTCCGGGTGGAACTGCACGCCGACGAACCAGGGATGGTCGGGCCGCTCGACGATTTCGGGCAGCGTGCCGTCGGGCGACATGCCCGAGAAGATGAGGCCGCCCTTTTCCAGCGGTTCGCGATAGCCGGCGTTGACTTCATAGCGATGGCGGTGCCGCTCGCTGATGTCGGTGCCGCCATAGATGCCCGCGACGACGCTGTTGCCGTCGAGCCTGGCGGGATAGGCGCCAAGCCGCATCGTGCCGCCCAGGTCGGTTTCGGCGGTGCGCTTCTGCAGGCCTTCCTTGCTCATCCATTCGGTGATGAGGCCGACGACCGGCTCGCTGGTTTCGCCAAATTCGGTGGTGGACGCCTCGGCGATCCCCGCCGTG
>DATEJA010000005.1:0-2963 GCA_035278405.1 Sphingobium sp.
AGAAAAGCTCGCGCAGGTTGATCCCGACGCCCACGAAGATCCGCCGTTTGGGCTCCACGCCCCGGGCCCGCTCTTCGATCGTGAAGTCCTTGCCATAATAGCCCAGATGCAGTTCGGCAAAGCGCAAGGGGCTGCGTTCCAACGCCGCAAATCCGGCGAGCTTCAGAGCAAAGAAATAATGTTGCTGTTCGAAATGCCGTTTCCCGGCAACAGTGACGATGTCCGAGTTGGGCATTATCATCAGGCGGAAATCCAGTTTTTTATCGAGCTCTGGTATGGAATTTCGGAGCAGCGAAAATCCTGCTCCCATGGAATTGAACGCAACATCTTCCCAGGACCAGCCGCCGTCCGACTCGATGCTGTCCCACAGCTCTGTGTATAACATCGTCGCGGAGCCCAAGACCGCCGCCGTAAGAGCGATCCCAGGCGCATCATCCGTTTTACGCCTGAGGCGGGCATGGATGATCTCCGACAGAATATAGGCGCTGTAGGCATGGGCAAGCTTGTCCACGCCCAGGTTCGCGGTCGATTTGCCGAACCAGCCTTCCTTGTGAACATGCGGGGCGACGGGATCCTTGAACAGCTTGTGCCCATTGATCGCTGTGTAATAGCCGGTAATCGCGGCCATTTCCCATTTCACCGACGCAAGTTGAGCGCCGAAGCTGTTGAAATGCCCAGGCGCCGGGTTGGGCTCGGTCGTGGCGCGGTCTTCGGGGCCGTAGGGAAGCGCGGGCGCATCAAGACGGGGGTCGGATGTCCCCACCTCATCGCCACGCGTGTCTGCCAATGTTGCGCCCGACGCGGCCAGTGGCGAAGGCAGAGCAGCGGCCGATCCGGGGGTGAGCTTGAAGTCGCTGATGTCAGAGAGGTTCGGCGGCGATAATGCGAAACAGGGAGGTGATGCTACCAGGATGAGGTGGCCGAGGTACAATGCGGCTTTTCCGGCCTTCCACGCCCCTCTCATCGAAGACATCCTCGCCTATTTATTGCATTTATTTAGTAATATGAGATGCCTGCGGTCAATTTTGCTTAGGATATACGTAATTTTACGTTACCTTTCATGGGTGTTGGCGGCTTCGGCGCCGGCGCAGCGCAACGGGGCGCGGACGATCTTGCAAAATGGAGAGGGTGCCGCCATTTCCGCGCCGTCTGATATTGCACGGGGATGAGCATCCATGACGATCGATACCGCAGCAGCGCCGGAAACCCACGCTTTCGAGGCTGATGTTTCGAAGCTGCTGCACATGATGGTCCATTCGGTCTATTCCGACCGCGACGTATTCCTGCGCGAGCTGATTTCCAACGCCGCCGACGCCTGCGAGAAGCTGCGTTACGAAGGGATCGCCACCCCTTCGCTGCTGGGCGATGATCCGCAGCCGCGCATCAGCCTGATCCTCGATCCCGACCAGGGTCGCCTGACCATCGAGGATAATGGCATCGGCATGACCGCCGCCGATATGGGCGAGACGCTGGGCACGATCGCGCGGTCGGGCACCAAGGCGTTCATGGACAGACTGGCGGCGGACGCGGGCAAGGAAGGCTCGCAGCTGATCGGCCAGTTCGGGGTCGGCTTCTATTCCGCCTTCATGGTCGCGCGGGAGGTCGAGGTCTTTTCCCGCCGAGCCGGCACGGACGGGGCGGCGCGCTGGAGTTCGGACGGGCTGGGCACCTACATGATCGCCCCGGTGGACCTGGCCGATGCGCCCGCGCGGGGCACGCGCGTCGTGCTGCACCTGATGGACGACGCCAAATCCTATGCGGAGCGCTTCACCGTCGAGCGGATCGTCAAGGCGCAGTCGGGTCATGTGCCGGTGCCCATCACCCTGTTCGAAAAGCCCGACGCGGAAGGCGCCGCCATCGCGGACGGTGCGGCGCTGTGGCTGAAGCCCAGGTCGGAGATCAGCGAAGAGGAATATGCCGATTTCTACCGCAGCGTCGCCCATCAATATGACAAGCCGGCGCGGACCATCCATTACAAGGCCGAAGGGCGGTATGAATATTCGGTCCTGACCTTCATCCCCGAAACCAAGCCGTTCGATCTGTTCGATCCCGACCGCAAAGGGCATATCAAACTCTATGTGCGGCGGGTGTTCATCACCGCCGATGCGCCGATCCTGCCGCGCTATCTGCGTTTCGTTCGGGGCCTGGTGGATTCGGCCGACCTGCCGCTCAACATGTCGCGCGAGATGATCCAGGACAGCCCGGTGCTGGCGGCGATTCAGAAGGGCGTGACCGGCCGCGTGCTGACCGAATTGCAGAAGCTGGCCGACAGTGACGCAGCGGCCTATCAGGCGATCTGGAACAATTTCGGCCCGGTCCTGAAGGAAGGGCTGTATGAGGATTTCGAACGGCGCGAGACGTTGCTGGGCCTCGCCCGGTTCAAGAGCACGGCCTCGCAGGACGGCTGGCGATCGCTGAAAGACTATGTCGCGGACATCAAGGAAAACCAGACCGCCATCTATTATGCGACCGGCGGCGATCTCGACCGGCTTTCCACCTCGCCGCAGCTGGAAGGCTTCCGCGCGCGCGGGATCGAGGTGCTGCTGCTGCCCGATCAGGTCGACAATTTCTGGACCAGCGTGGGCGTCGATTATGAGGGCAAGCCGTTCAAGTCGGTGACCCAGGGCGCGGCCGACCTCAGCCTGATCCCGCTGGCGGACGACGCGGACAAGCCGGCCGCGGCGCAGAACGAGGCGGTGGACGGCTTCCTGGCCTTCGCCAAGGAGGCGCTGGCGGGCGCGGTGTCGGACGTGCGCGCGTCCGAACGGCTCACCACCAGCGCGGTTTGCCTGGTTGCGCCCGACAGCGGCATGGATCGGCAGCTGGAAAAGCTGCTCGCCAGCGCCGGCCAGTTGCCGCAGGCCGCCTTGCCCGTGCTGGAGATCAACCCCGGCCATGCGCTGATCCAGAAGCTGGCGGGGGCGGACGATGCGGATGGGCTGAAGGCCGACCTGGCGCATCTG
>DATEJA010000006.1:0-10542 GCA_035278405.1 Sphingobium sp.
GACGGGCCGCCTATAATCTCGACAGCTGGGCGATGAACCGCCCGCTGCTCCACGCCCTCGCCGCGCAGGCGCGCCATGCCGACCTCGCCATCGCGGAGGGCGTCATGGGCCTGTTCGACGGCGCCCCCGCCCCCGGCGCGATCGGCCATGGCAGCAGCGCCGACATCGCCGCCGCGCTCGGCTGGCCGGTGCTGCTGGTGCTCGATGCCTCGGGCCAGAGCCAGTCCGCCGCCGCGCTCGCCCAGGGCTTCCGCGCCTTCCGCCCCGATGTGACGGTCGCAGGCGTCATCCTGAACCGCATCGCCAGTCCGCGCCATGAAGCGATGATCCGGAACGCCATGGCCGGCATCGCCATGCCGGTGCTGGGCGCCATCCCCCGCGCTCAGATGCTCAGCCTCCCCGAACGGCATCTGGGGCTGGTGCAAGCGAGCGAGCATGACGATGCCGTCGTCGACGCCATCGCCGACCACATCGCCGCCCATGTCGACCTGCCCGCGCTGCGCACACTCGCCGCCGGGCACGCCCCGCCACCCGACGCGTCGCCTGCCATGCCGCCGCCCGGCCAGCGCATCGCGCTGGCGCAGGACGCCGCCTTCTCCTTCACCTACGCCCATCTGATCGCCGGCTGGCGCGCGGCCGGGGCGGAGATCCTGCCCTTCTCCCCCCTCGCCGACGAACCGCCGGCCCCCCATGCCGACGCTGTCTGGCTGCCCGGCGGCTATCCCGAACTCCACGCCGCCCGGATCAGCGGCGCCCACCGCTTCCTCACGGGCCTGCGCGCCCACGCAAGCGCCCATCCGCTCCATGGCGAGTGCGGCGGTTATATGGTGCTGGGGCAGGCGATCATCGACGCGGACGGCGCCGCTCACCCCATGGCCGGCCTGCTCGGCCTCGTCACCAGCTTCGCCGACCGCCGCCTCCAGCTCGGCTATCGCCGCGCCCGCCTGCTGTCCCCTGCGGCAGGCCATGGCGCAGGCGCCGCCCTCATGGGCCATGAATTTCATTATTCCACCATCGTCGACCAGCCCGACGATCCGCTCGCGCATGTCACCGACGCGCTCGGCGAGCCGGTCGCCGCCACCGGATCGCGACGCGGCCAGGTGACCGGCGGCTTCTTCCATCTGCTGTGCGCCGCCGCATGATCCGCCTCTCCCTCATCGGCATCGGCACGGGCAATCCCGACCATCTCACCCGCGCGGCGATCCGGGCGATGAACCAGGCCGACCTCATCCTGCTGCCGCGCAAGGGCGACGCCAAGTCCGACCTCATCGACCTGCGCCGCTCGCTCTGCGCGGAGTTGCTGACCGGCCCCACCCGCGTCGTCGAATTCGACATGCCGACCCGCGCCGACCAGCCCGCTTATGTCGACGCGGTGCTCGACTGGCACGACGCCATCGCCGCGCTCTGGATGGATCAGGCCGCGCGCCATCTGCCACAAGGCGGCACGCTGGCGCTGCTGGTCTGGGGCGATCCCTCACTCTACGACAGCAGCCTGCGGATCGCACGGCGGCTCGGCCCCGAAGTCGAGATCAGCGTCGTGCCCGGCATCACCAGCCTCCAGGCGCTCACCGCCGCGCATGGCATCTGCCTCAACCGGCTGGCGGCGCCCGTGCTGATCACCACCGGCCGCCGCCTGCGCGAGGGCGCCTGGCCCGCGGGGGTGGACGATATCGCGGTCATGCTGGACGGCCATTGCGCGTTCCAGACGCTCGATCCCGAGGAGGTCGATATCTGGTGGGGCGCTTATCTGGGGATGGAGATGGAGGCACTGGCGCACGGCCCGCTGGAGGTGGTCGGGCCACAGATCATCGAGCGCCGCGCCGCGCTACGCCGCCAACATGGCTGGATCATGGACGTCTATCTGCTGCGGCGGGCTAGCGCCTGAACTACTCGCCGCGTGTTCCCGCCTTCGCAGGAACACCAAGGCGCCTGTCAGCCAGCCCAGCGGTCAGCCGTTCACCCGACCGAGCGAGCAAGCTCCGCCATCGGACGGCTGACGGGCGGAGGCATCACCTCCATCGATCCCATTTCCGCGCGCCGGCGAAATTCGGCCGCCATGGCCTGGTGCATCATGCGGGCCGAAGCGTCGGCGGTCGTCGCAGCCAACTGCTCGTGCATCCGGGCCCGTTCAAGACATTCTTTCGCAGTAAGGGCATGAGTCATGAAGCGCTCTCCTGCTTTTCCAGAGGCGTTCCGACCAGCCGCCGCAACGGCCAAAGGCAGGGATGCCTCCACGAAAACCGGGCGGAATTTACGCTTTTCCGGGCCTGATGGGAAATGGAATCTGCGCGGCCAAGGGCACCTGTCGCCCCTCCTGACCGCTTCAGCCGATCCAGCCGACCTGCGGCTCGCAACGGTGGCTTTTCAACTGTTTGCGGCTTTCCGCATCGACCTCGCTCAGTGCCACTTCATAGCCCCACAGATTGGCGAGGCTCTGCAGCACCAGTTCCGCGTCCGCAGCCTCCAGCACGACTCCATCGGTCACCGCATGTTCCAGCATCAGCGTGCGGTCGCCGGCCAGGTCGACATCGACCACCTGGATGTCGGGTTCCTGCCGGGCAATGTCATATTCGCGCGCCAGCGCCCGCCTGATCCTGCGATAGCCGCGCTCGTCATGAATGGCATCGACCCGCAGTTCCGCCTCGCCCTCCCGGTCCAGCAGCTTGAACAGCCGCCAGTGCCGGATCAGATGGGGGCTCAAAAATTGCGATACGAAGCTTTCGTCGCGATAATTGGCCCAGATATCCTTCAGCACCTCGACCGGGTCGCGCGATCCGGCGATCTCGGGGAACCATTCCCGGTCCTCCTCGGTCGGGTCCATGCAGACGCGCTCGATGTCCGACATGATGCCAAAGCCCAGCGCATAGGGGTTGAAGCCGCCGAAATGGCCTGAATCATAGGTCGGCTGGTAGACGACATTGGTGTGCGACTGGATGAATTCCATGAAGGCGCCGTCGGTTATCCAGCCCCGGTCATGCAACGTCGTCATGATCCGATAATGGGTATAGGTGGCGCAGCCCTCGTTCATCGCCTTGGTCTGGCGCTGCGGGTAGAAATATTGCGCGATCAGCCGCACGATCCGCAAGATCTCGCGCTGCCAGCTTTCCAGGCGCGGCCCGGTCTTTTCCAGGAAATAGAGGATATTTTCCTGCGGCAGGCCCAATGCCGCGCGGCGCTGGTCGCTGGGCACGGCTGCCGCCTTGGCGCCGACCGGAACGGTGCGCCACAGATCGTCATAGATGCGGTCGCGATAGGCCTGCCGTTCCGCCTCGCGCGCGGCCTCCGCCTTCAGGTCGCGCGGGCGGATGCGCGGATAGCGGTGCACGCCCTGGTTCATCAGCGCATGGGCGGCGTCCAGCACCCGTTCCACCGCCAGCTGGCCATGGCGTTCCTCGCACAGCGCGATGTAGCGCTTGGCGAACTCCAAATAATCCAGGATGCCTTCAGCATCGGTCCATTGGCGGAAGACATAATTATTCTTGAAGAAATGATTATGGCCAAAGGCCGCATGGGCGATGACCAGCGTCTGCATCGTCGCGCTATTTTCCTGCATCAGATAGTTGATGCAGGGATTGGAGTTGATCACCAGCTCATAGGCGAGGCCCCGCAGCCCCTTGCGGTAGAGCATTTCATTGGTGACGAACTGCTTGCCGAACGACCAATGCTTGTAGAAAAGCGGCATGCCGATCGACGAATAGGCGTCCAGCATCTGTTCGGCGCTGATGATCTCTATCTGGTTGGGATAGATGTCCAGCTTCATTTCCTGAAGCGCGATCGGCTCGACCGTCTCGTAGATGCGGTTGATCAGCGAAAAGTCCCAATCGCTGCCGGTGAACAGCGGGGCGGGTGCCAGAGCGGCCATCAGGCGCGCGTCCTTTCGCCCATGCCGCGCCGCTGGAACAGCTCACGGAAGACCGGGTAGATTTCGCGCCGATGCGATACTTTGCGCATCGCGAAATGCGGGTTGGCCTCGCCGACCGGGGCATAGGCGTCCCACAGGCCCGTGGTCGACGTCACCGTCTCGATGCTGGCGAATTCCTCGCGGCCGACCTCCAGATAGGCGACATATTGCGCGATCGGCAATATCTCGTCCTGCATCAGGCTCACCACCCGCGCATTGTCCGACGCCAGCGTGTCACCGTCCGACGCCTGCGCCACATAGATGTTCCAGTCGTTGGGATTATAGCGGTCCTTGACCACCTCCATCATCTTGTCGAGCGCGCTCGAAACCAGCGTGCCGCCGGTCACCGTGCTGTAGAAGAAAGTCTCCTCGTCGACCTCCGCCGCGCGATCGGTATGGTGAATGAAGACCACCTCAACATGTTCGTAGCAGCGCGACAGGAACAGATGCAGCAGCGCGAAGAAGCGCTTGGCCAGATCCTTCATATGCGCGGTCATGGAACCGGACACGTCCATCAGGCAGAACATCACCGCCTGCGCGACCGGCCGGGGCACCGGCTCGAACCGGCGATAGCGCAGGTCGACAGGGTCGATATAGGCGATCAGGTTGCGGCGGCGGATGACATGCGCCCGCTCCTCGCGCAGCCGTTCCAGCGCGACGGCATCGTCGGGCAGCGGCTTGGCCCGTGCCTCGATCTCGGCGATCGCCTCGTCGATCTGGCGCAGGTCGCGGCTGCTCGGCCGGCGCAGCGCGATCCGCCGCGACATCGCCTTCTGCATGGTGCGCGGGACCGACAGGTTGGACGGGTTGCCGATCGTCGCATAGCCAGCCCGCCTGATGCCTTCGACCTTGCCCGCGACCAGCTTCTTCTTGGCCATGTCGGGCAATTCCAGATCGTCCAGGAACAGGTCCAGAAACTCCTCGCGGGACAGGGCGAAGCGGAAATCATCCTGGTCCTCGCCCTCGCCGGCCTGCGATCCGCCACCGCCACTCCCGTCGGGTCGCTTGATCCGGTCGCCTTCCAGAAATTCCTTGTTGCCCGGCAGCACCCGTTCGCGATTGCCGCCGCTCGCGCCCCGGCGCAGCGTCGGTTCGTGGATGGCGTCCCTGCGGATGACGACCTCGCCTTCCTTAGCCAGGTCCTTGATGCTGCGGTCCTTCAGGCTGTCGCGCACCGCCTGGCTGACATAAGCCCTCGCTCTCCTCAGGAACCGTTGCCGGTTGACCAGGCTCTTCCCCCCGGGGTTCAGCCGTCTGTCGACTATGTGCATGGTGGCAAATGCGCTTTCACGAAGAGGGCGCCTCCATTGAGATTATCCCGCCTGCTTCACCCTGATATACCATTCCACCAGCCGCCGGACCTGCCGCTCCGTATAGCCCCGCTCCGTCATGCGGGCGACGAACTCGTCATGCTTGCTCGCCGTGTCGCCGTCCTTCTTCGACCCGAAGCTGATGACCGGCAGCAGATCCTCGACCTGGCTGAACATCCGCTTCTCGATCACCTCGCGGATCTTCTCGTAAGACGTCCAGCTGGGATTGCGCCCGTCATTGCTCGCCCGCATGCGCAGCGCGAACTTCACCACCTCGTTGCGGAAATCCTTGGGATTGGCGATGCCGGCGGGTTTTTCGGTCTTGGACAATTCCTGATTGATGACCTCCCGGTCCAGCAGCTGCCCGGTGTCGGGATCCTTGAAGTCCAGATCCTCGATCCACGCGTCGGCATAGGCGACATAGCGGTCGAACAGATTCTGGCCATAGTCGTTATAGGATTCGAGATAAGCCTTCTGGATCTCGTTGCCGATGAACTCGGCATAGCGCGGCGCCAGCTCGCCCTTGATATACTCCAGATAGCGTGCCTCGACCTCGGACGGGAACTGTTCCTGCCGCACCATCCCCTCCAGCACATACATGAGATGCACCGGATCGGCCGCGATCTCGTTCGTGTCATGGTTGAAGGTCGCCGACAGCGCCTTGAACGCGAAGCGGGTGGAAATGCCCGACATGCCCTCGTCCACGCCGGCCGCGTCGCGATATTCCTGCAGGCTCTTGGCCCTGGGATCGATCTCGCGCAGCATCTCGCCATCATAGACGCGCATCTTCGAATAAAGATTGCTGTTCTCATGCTCGCGCAGCCGCGTCAGCACGGAAAAACGCGCCAGCATGTCCAGCGTGCCGGGTGCGCAGGGCGCCTTGCTCAGGTCGGATTCGCGCAGCAGCTTTTCATAGACATGCCGCTCTTCGGTCGCCTGCAGCGAATAGGGCACCTTGATGACGTAGATACGGTCGATAAAGGCTTCGTTATTCTTGTTGTTCTTGAAATTGGCCCACTCCGATTCATTCGAGTGCGCCATGATGATGCCGGTATAGGGAATGGCGCCGATATTCTCGGTGCCGATATAATTGCCCTCCTGCGTCGCCGTCAGCAGCGGGTGCAGCATCTTGATCGGCGCCTTGAACATCTCGACGAATTCCAGCATCCCCTGGTTCGCCCGGTTCAACCCGCCCGAATAGCTGTAGGCGTCGGGATCATTCTGCGACAGCATCTCCAGCTTGCGGATGTCGACCTTGCCGACCAGCGAGCTGATATCCTGGTTGTTCTCGTCGCCCGGTTCCGTCTTCGCGATGGCGATCTGCCGCATGCGCGAAGGCATCAGGCGGATGACCTTGAACTGGGTGATGTCCCCGCCGAATTCATCAAGCCGCTTGCGCGCCCAGGGGCTGATCATGCCGGTCAGCCGCCGGCGCGGGATGCCGTAATTATCCTCGATGAAGGCGCCATGCGTCTCCGCGTCGAACAAGGCGAGCGGGCTTTCGAAGATCGGGCTGATCTCCTCCCCGGCCTTGAGCGCATAGATGGGGTGCGTCTCCATCAGCGCCTTCAGCCGCTCCGCCAGCGACGACTTGCCGCCGCCCACGGGGCCCAGCAGGTAGAGGATCTGCTTGCGCTCCTCCAACCCCTGGCTGGCGTGGCGCAGGAAGCTGACGATATGTTCGATCGTCCCTTCCATGCCGTAGAAATTGGCGAAGCTCTTGTAGCGTCGGATGGTGCGGTTCATGAAGATCCGCCCCAGACGGCTGTCGCGGGAGGTATCTATGATCTCCGGCTCACCGATCGCGGCCAGCAGCCGTTCCGGTGCGGATGCGTGCATGAGCGGATCATTGCGACATCCAAGCAGATAATCTTCAATTGACATCTCGGCCTGACGCCGTTCGTCAAAATTCCGCGTGAAGCTCGAAAACAGGTCGTTTTTCGTCACTGACGACTCCCGCCGCAGTAGCCATGTTACGAATATAATACGCATGAGCCCGCAAAAACAGGCCCTTGAAATTGGACAACTGCAAAAAAATTATTCGCGGCTCTCCGAATAGTTCGCAATAAGGCCTCGGCGAAGCGGGAGAATTCCCGGTCGGGCTCCCTCCGCCCGCCGATCCGCTGCGGCCGCGCAGCGCCGATGGTGCGGCGCAAAAAGAGGCGGGTGATGGTCCCGCTAGGGCTTGTTGCCTTTGCCTGGCGCGGTGCCGCTCTGTCCCGGCGTCGTGCCGGCCTGCCCTGGGGGACTGGCTCCGTTTGCCGGGGTAGCGCCGGACTGACCGGGCGTCCCGCCCGTCTGGCCAGGCGCCGAGCCGGACTGCCCGGGCGCCGTACTCGCCCCGCCGCTCGAAGATGAGGACGTGGAGGAGGATGACGACGAGGAAGAGGAGGAGGAAGAACCCGACGAACCAGCCCCGCTATAGGAAGCGAGCAGCGTGCTCGTATTGTCGACCGCTCCCGTTATCGATTGGCCGAGCGCCCATGTCGCCATCGCCACCGATCCGCCGATGATCGCCAACAACAGCGCATATTCCGCCGCCGACGCGCCGCCGCGATCCGACCACAGCCGCCTTGCCGACCTGCCTACGCTCATGCCGATCCCCTGTCCCCTTGGCGGCATCCTGCGCTCATTCCGTGACGATGTAAAACGCGTTAACCGCGAAAGAATACGGGCCGCCTCTTCTCCCAGGACGGACGCCCGGCCTCAGCCCAAGGCGCGAGCGCCGCGCCGTTCAGGGCTTCTTTCCGCCCCCATTGCTGTTGCCGCCGCCGTTGCTGTTGCCGCCCCCATTGCTGTTGCCGCCTGTCGATGTGCTGCTGGTCGTCCCCCCGGTGCTCGACGTGCTGCTCGTGGTCGAAGTGCCACCCGTGCTCGACGTGCTGCTCGTCGTCGAAGTCCCGCCCGTGCTGGACGTGCTACTCGTCGAAGTCCCGCCCGTGCTGGACGTGCTGCTTGTGCTGGAGCTTCCGCCGGTGCTCGACGAGCTGCCGTTTGAACTGCTGCCCGACCCGCCGCTGGATGTCGACGAAGAGGAGGAGGGCGTGTCAGCCGAAGAGGCGAACAGCGCCGCCTGGTTGTTCATCGCCGTCCCCGCCGCCGAACCCAACAGCCAGGTCGCGCCGACCATCAAAGTTCCGAAAATCCCCAGCAACAGCGCATATTCCGCCGCCGTCGCCCCGGAACGGTCGGCCCGCAGGTGAAAGAAAGAGCGCGTGAGCCTGGCCATGATGTGTCCCCCCATTTGCCAACGCGCCCAAGGCACATGGCATCCACACCCGCCATTCGGTATATAACGTATATTAGATTATCCGCCAAAGGCAAAAAAGGCTATATATAGAAACAGGTGCCCGGTGCATCCTCGCCGCGGCGCCCGCGACCATGGAGGGCGCGATGACATCCATTCTGCTCCATATTCATGACGACAGCGGATCGGAAAGCCGGCTGCAAGCGGCATGCGACATCGCCCGCGCGGCCGACGCGCACATCCATTGCGTTCAGGTCACGGCGATGCCCGCGATGGTGGCGTCGGACCTCTATGGCGGCTCCTCCATGGCGCCGGCCATGATGGCGGAACTGCACGACATCGACGCGCGGCTGCGCGCCCGCCTGGAAGAAAGGCTGCGGCGCGAGGGGGTCAGCTGGGACTGGCGCCAGGTCGATGGCGACATCGTGCGCGGCCTGCTTGCCGCCTCGGCGCTCAGCGACCTGCTGGTAGTGACGCTGCCCTCCGGCCCCCGGCGCGAGATGAGCGACCCGCTGCACCTTGCCGCCGATCTCGCCCTTGCCGGCCGCACCCCCGTCCTCGCCGTGCCGCAGACCGCGCGCGGCATGGCCGTCACTGGGCGGGCAATGGTCGCCTGGGACGGATCGCAGGAAGCCTCCGCCGCCCTGCGCCTGGCCGTGCCGCTGCTGAAACTGGCCGAAGAGGTGCATGTCGTCACCGTCGAGGAAGCGGGCAAATATCCTTTCCCCGCGACCGACGCGTCCGAATATCTCGCGCGTCACCGCATCGCCTCGCAATTCCACACCTGGCCGCAGGATGGCCGCACCGTCGAAGCCACGCTCAAGGCGGCGATTGGCGTGCTGAAGCCCGACTGGATGGCGATGGGCGCCTTCGGCCACAGCCGGCTGCGCGAACTGGTCTTCGGCGGCGTCACCCGCACCATGTTGCGCGAGGTCCACGTCCCCCTGCTGCTGGCGCATTAGGAGGCGGGCAGCTCGTCCCTTCATCGCCTCTTGAACTGGTTTCAGGATCCATCGCGCCCCAAACCCAGTGGCCGCCGCAGGCAAGACACCCTGCCCCACACCCAAATAGCACCATAATGAACCTTCCCCGCAAGGCTTGCGCCCCAACCATCGCTTCCCCGCCTTCCTTGCCGCGCAAAATGGTTAACGGCCGCGTCGCCACGCCGCCATTCCCCACCAATCCGGTCCTATCTCGGATGCACTTGGCGCCGCTGACCCGATAGATTCCCCCCGGAAATACAGGGGCGCGGCCTTTTGCGTGGACGCAAGGCCCGGGGGAAAATCGGATGCGATTGGGATTGAAGGCCAGGATCATGATGGGCGGAGGGCTGCTGCTCGCCCTGCTCTTCCTGCTGCTGGGCGTGCGCGAACTGCGCCGCGACGCCGCCACATCCGCCATGGCGGCGACCGCTCCCGCCCAGCCCCGCTCCACCGCGCCCGTCGCGATCCTCGCCGCCGCCGCCCGCGCCATCCGCGTCGGCGAGACGATCACCGCCGACATGATCCGCAACGCCCCCACCGACCCGCAGCGCCACCCCATGATCGCAACCGCCGCCGAACTGGTCGGCAAGGTCGCGACCCGTGCCATCGTCGCGGGCGCGCTGATCCCGCGCGACGCGGTCGGCGGCGAAGCCAAGCTCGCCATTCGCGTGCCGGTCGGCATGCGCGCGATCAGCATCGACACCACGGCCGAAATCGCGGTCGCGGGACTGGTGCGCCCTGGCGACCGGGTCGACGTGCAGGTCGTCTATCCCGGCGCCGACGCCATCAGCGGCGCGCGCGGCGCCGGCCGCAGCCGCGCCCAGACCCTGTTGCAGATGGTCCAGGTGCTGGCCGTGGGTGAAGCCGTCCTGGGCACCCAGCCGCCCGCCGGCGCCAGCGGCGAACTTTCCGCGCCGCCACCCCCCGCCCGCACCGTCACGCTGGCGCTGACGCCCGACCAGGTCTCCACGCTCGCCCTCGCGAAAAGCACCGGCGCGCTGACGCTGTCGCTGCGCAATCCCATCGACGGCGAGCAGCTCGCCCTCGCTCCCGCCACCTCGCGCGCGCCCGATCCCGCCCCGCCGGTCTTGGCGCCCCTCG
>DATEJA010000007.1:0-2829 GCA_035278405.1 Sphingobium sp.
GGCGCGCTCTGCACACCGATGGTACGCCAATCCGCGCCCAGCTCATCCGCCAGGATCTGCGGCAGCAGCGTGGTGACGCCCTGGCCCAGTTCGGCCTGCGGCACGATGACGACGATCTGGCCAGACTTGTCGATCTTCAGAAAGGCATTGAAGGCCGTCTCGCCCGGCGCGATATTGAGATTGGGCCGATAGGTGCGCGGCCAGGCGGCCCACGCCATCAGGAGCCCTGCCGTGGCCCCCGCACCCACCAGCAGGGTTCGGCGGTCGAAGCCCTTGGCCTTGTCCCGTCGATCTGCCTGCTTCCGCTCTGCGCACCCCATGCCGACGGGTGATAAAGAGGCTTGCGGGCGCTGGGAAGCGCTAATCGGCGCGAATGGGCGCGATGTTGAAGCGCGGTATGTCGATCGCCGGGCAGCGGTCCATCACCACCTTGAGCCCGGCCGCCTCCGCCCGCGCCGCCGCCGCTTCGTTGATGACGCCCAATTGCATCCAGACCGCCTTGGCGCCGACCGCGATCGCATCGTCCACGGCGTCACCGGCCGCTTCGCTGCGCCGGAAAATGTCGACCATGTCAATCGGCACGCCGATGTCGGCCAGCCGAGCCCAGACAAATTCGCCATGGACATGTTCGCCGGCGATCTGCGGGTTGACCGGCAACACGCGATAGCCATGGTCCTGCAGGACCTTCATCACCCCATAGCTGGGACGGCTGGGTCGATCGGAAATGCCCACCAGCGCGATCGTTCGGGTTTCGGTGAGCAGGTCGGCAACCTCCTGCGGCTCGGTCAATGGCATGGCGGCGTGTCCTTATATTCGGCGGCGACCTTCTCAAGAACCCCGTGACGCTGAACTTGTTTCAGCATGACGCGCGAAGGGATTTATGCGCCGGCCCGCACCCATTGCGCGACCTTCTCGGCAATCGCGCGGAACGCTGCGCCATGGATCTCATCGCCCGCAGCGGGAGGATGGCCTTCGTCCGACTGCCGACGAATCTCGATGGCAAGGGGGATGCGGCCGAGAAAGTCCATACCCATGCTGGCGGCCGCCGCTTCCGCGCCGCCTGCGCCGAACGGGTCGGACAATTCGCCGCAATGAGGGCAGCTATAACCCGCCATATTCTCGACCAGGCCGATGATCGGCACCTGTGTCTGTTCGAACAGGCTGACCGCGCGGGTCGCATCGATCAGCGCCAGGTCCTGGGGCGTCGACACGATCACAGCGCCGGCAGGCTTGTGCTTCTGCACCATGGACAGTTGCACGTCGCCCGTTCCCGGCGGCATGTCGACGACCAGCAATTCCGTGTCGCCCCAGTCTGCATCGATGAGCTGCGAGAGCGCGTTGCCCGCCATCGGCCCTCGCCAGGCGAGCGCCTTGCCCGGCTCCACGAGATGCGCCATCGACAACATCGGGATGCCGAAGGGGCTGTCCACCGGGATCAGCTTCTTCTCCTGCGCCTGGGGCTTCTTGTCCTCGCTGCCCATCAGCCGCGCCTGTGAAGGGCCGTAAATATCGGCATCGACCAGCCCGACGGCAAAGCCCAGCCGCTTGAGCGCGACCGCGAGATTGGCCGACAGCGTCGACTTGCCCACCCCGCCTTTGCCCGAGGCGACGGCGATGATGCGGAGCCCCCTGCGCTCGGCCGTCATGGCGATGCGCACGTCCGTGACGCCCGCCAGAGACAGCCCGCCTTCGCGGATCGCGGCGGCCACAGCATCGCGCTGGTCGGACGATAGGCCGCCCACGTCCAGCGCCAGCGTCATGATGCCATCCTTGACGCGTGGGCTGCTCGCGCGGCCGTTGGTCAACGTCTTCAGGCGGGCGGCGAAACTCTCAAGATCGGTCATGACAGCGCGCTCTAGGGAATAATCGTTGCGAAGGGCACTGTTTTTCGCGGGCCAGCCTTCCTATAGAGACGAAATGAAGAGAATTTTCGGGTGGATGCCGGGCATCGCCAGCGCCATGGTTCAGGGACCCTGGGGCGGAAAGAATGAGGGGCCCGAGGGCGCCGACGGTCCGGGCAAGGGCGGCGACGGCGGCCCGCGCAACCCCTGGACACAGCCCGGTCGCCCGTCCGGCGGCAAGGGACCCTCGGCGATCGAGGAAATATTGCGCCGCAGCCGCGAAAGCTTCGGCCAGGGCGGTGGTGGCGGCTTCGGCAACCTGCCGCCCCGGCCGAGCGGCAAGACGCTCTGGCCTGCCGCGATCGGGATCTTGGTGCTGCTCTGGCTGGTGCTCACCTGCTTTCATCGCGTGGGACCGCAAGAGCGCGGCGTCGTGACGCTGCTCGGCAAATATAGCCGCACCCTGTCGCCGGGGATCAGCCTGACGCTGCCCGCGCCGCTGGAAAATGTGACCACCGTCGATGTCGAGGAAATCCGCACCATCGACGTCGGTTCGGCCAGCGCCCAAAGCGAGAATCTGGTGCTGACCGGCGACCAGAATATCATCGACCTCGCTTACTCGGTGCGCTGGAACATCCGCAATCCCGAACTCTATCTCTTCCAGCTCGCCGATCCCGACGCGTCGGTGCGCGAAGTGGCGGAAAGCGCAATGCGCTCGGTCGTCGCGGGCGCCAGCCTCGACGACGCGCTGGGCGCGGGCCGCACCGAAATCGAGCAGCAGGTCGAACAGCGCATGCAGGCCATATTGGACGGCTATCGCTCGGGCATCCGAGTCCAGGGCGTGGCAATCAAGCAGGCTGATCCGCCGACCGCCGTCAACGACGCGTTCAAGGCGGTGTCCGCCGCGCAGCAGACGGCGCAGACCTATCTCAACGAAGCCCGCGCCGCCGCGCAGCAGGTGACGGCCAAGGCGCAGGGCGAAGCGGCC
>DATEJA010000008.1:0-2143 GCA_035278405.1 Sphingobium sp.
GACGTGTGCCATTATTGCACCTTCGCCAAGGCGCCGCGTGGGGTGGGATCGCCCTATCTGTCGATCGACCAGGTGCTGGAGATCGCGCGCGCGGGCGAGGCGGCGGGATGCCGGGAGGCGCTGTTCACCCTGGGCGATCGGCCGGAGGACCGCTATTTGGTCGCGCGCACGGCGCTGGAAGGGCTGGGCCATGCCTCGACGCTGAGCTATCTGCGCGAGGCCGCCGCTGCCGTGCTGTCCGAAACGGCCCTGCTGCCGCACCTCAATCCGGGGATCATGAGCGACGAGGAACTGGCCCTGCTGCGGCCGGTGGCGGCGTCGATGGGGTTGATGCTGGAAAGCGCGTCGGCGCGGCTGTGCGAAAAGGGCGGCCCGCATCACGGTTCGCCCGACAAGCAGCCGGCCGTCCGGCTGGAAGCGATCGAGGCGGCGGGACGGGCACGGGTGCCCTTCACCACCGGCATTTTGATCGGCATCGGCGAGACGCGGGAGGAGCGGCTTCAGGCGCTGCTCGCCATTCGCGACGCTCATGCCCGCCACGGCCATATCCAGGAAGTCATCGTCCAGAATTTCCGGGCAAAGCCGGACACGCGCATGGCGCTGCATCCCGAGCCGTCGCTGGCCGAGCATCTCTGGACCATTGCCGCCGCCCGCCTGATCCTTGGCCCCGGCATGACGATCCAGGCGCCACCCAACCTTCAGCCCGACGGCCTCGCCGCGTTGATGCGCGCCGGGGTCAATGACTGGGGCGGAGTGTCGCCGGTGACGCCCGATCATGTGAATCCCGAAGCGCCCTGGCCGCATCTGATGGCGCTGGCGGCTGCGACGGCGGAGGCCGGCCGGGTGCTGACCGAGCGGCTGGCCGTGGGCCCGGCCTATGCGCAGGAACCCGAACGCTGGCTGGTCCCGCCCATCGCGCTCAAGGTTCGACGGGCGGTGGACGCGCGCGGCCTGCCGATCGTCGAGACCTGGCGTGCGGGGACAGGCGCCACGCCGCCGCGCCTGCCTGTGGCGGGACGGACCATCGCCGCCGGGCGGATCGACGCGATCCTCGACAAGGCGAGCGATGGTCGCGGCATCGACGAAGCGGAGATCGCCACCCTGTTCGAGGCTACGGGCCCCGATGCGGGCCGGGTGATCGAGGCGGCGGACGCCTTGCGCGCTCAGGTGAATGGCGACGCCATCACCTATGTCGTCAACCGCAACATCAACTACACGAATATCTGTTCCTATCGCTGCGGCTTCTGTGCTTTCTCCAAGGGCACGGCCAAGGCCCTGCGCGGCCCGGCCTATCGGCTTGACCTGGAGGAGATCGGCCGGCGCGCGGCCGAGGCGCTGGAACGCGGCGCGACCGAAGTGTGCCTGCAGGGCGGCATCCATCCCGACTATGACGGCAACACCTATCTGTCGATCGTCCGCGCGGTGCGCGACGCCGCGCCGGGCATCCATGTCCATGCCTTCTCTCCGCTGGAGATCGCCCATGGCGCGCAGACGCTGGGGATGGCGCTGGAACCCTATCTGGCGATGCTGAAGGACGCGGGACTTTCGACCCTGCCCGGCACGGCGACCGAGGTGCTGCATGAGGAAGTGCGGGCGATCATCTGCCCCGACAAGGTGTCGACCGACGAGTGGGTCGGCGTGATGCGCGCGGCGCATCGCGTCGGCCTTCAGAGCACGGCGACCATCATGTTCGGCCATGTCGACAGCTATCGCCATTGGGCGCGGCACCTGCATGTCGTGCGCGATTTGCAGGCGGAGACCGGCGGCTTCACGGAATTCGTGCCGTTGCCCTTCGTCCATATGGAAGCGCCGATCTGGCGCAAGGGCAGGGCGCGTTCCGGTCCCAGCTTCCGCGAGGCCATCCTGATGCAGGCGGTCGCGCGCATCGCGCTGCACGGCGCGATGCCCAATGTCCAGGCGAGTTGGGTGAAGCTGGGCGAGGAAGGCGTGCTGGCCGCGCTGCGCGCCGGGGTCAACGACCTGGGCGGGGTGCTGATGGACGAATCCATCACCCGCGCGGCGGGTGGCGAGAATGGCCAATGTTTCGATGTTGAACGCATGCATGCAACAGCGCAGGCGGCAGGGCGATATGCGCGGCAGCGTACAACGCTCTATGGCCGCGCCGAAGAGGAGGTAACGGCGT
>DATEJA010000009.1:0-8319 GCA_035278405.1 Sphingobium sp.
ATCGCCCGATGTCGTCGCCGGCGTCTATCTCGGCTATGACCAGCCCCGGAGTCTCGGCGGCTGGGCGCAGGGCGGTCGCGTTGCCGCGCCGATCTGGAAGGCGGCGATGACCCCGCTGCTGGAAACCATGCCCAAGACGCCCTTCGTCGCGCCCGCCGGTATCCGCATGGTGACGATCGACCGCCGGTCGGGCAAGCGCGTCTATGGCGTCTGGCCGACCGACGAGCCCAAGCCTGCGGTGATCTGGGAAGCCTTCAAGCCC
Organism: Sphingobium sp.; assembly: GCA_035278405.1. Lineage (GTDB taxonomy): Bacteria > Pseudomonadota > Alphaproteobacteria > Sphingomonadales > Sphingomonadaceae > Sphingobium. Next base: position 263 of record DATEJA010000009.1, read on the forward strand.
GAAACCGAACCGCGCCGCTCGATCCGCAAGGAGGAGGTCGCAGCGCAGGAGCAGGCGGCACAGCGGCACGAGGCGCGGACCCAGGCCCGGCAGCGGACCGACAGCGATTTCCTGCAGGATCAGGGCGGCATCTATTGAAGTCGCCGACCGGCTGACGATCCTCCCTGCTCGCCGGGAAGAGCGGGCGGGCACCAGCGACAGCGGGGGAGCGATCCATCCGGATCAGGCTTGATTTTCGGCATCCTGCCTCGATGATGAGGGTCGGCGGCGTAACGGTCGCAGCTGCGCGGCGCCGCAAAGAGAGAGGATGCTGATGACAAGACACATGGCCACCATGGCCCTGGCATGGCTCGCGGCGCTTCCGGCCTCCGCTGGCGCCGCGCCCGCCTCTGACACGCCGGCATGGGACGCGGCCGCCGCCAGGCAGCAGATCGACAGCGCGCTGGAGCGCAGCTACCCGTCGATCGAGGCGCTCTATCGGGACATCCATGCCCATCCCGAGGTCGCCTTCCAGGAACAGCGCACCGCCGCGCTGCTCGCCGCGCGGATCCGCAAGCTCGGCTTCACGGTGACCGAGCATGTCGGCGGAACCGGGGTGGTCGCCCTGTATCGCAACGGCCCCGGGCCGGTGGTGCTGGTGCGCACCGAACTGGACGGCCTGCCCATGGAGGAGAAGACGGGCCTGCCCTTCGCCAGCCGCTACAAGCAGCTGGTCGACGGCAAGGAAACGCCGACCGCCCACAGCTGCGGCCATGACGTCCACATGGCCTGGTGGATCGCGACGGCGCAGGCGCTGGTCGCCATGAAGTCCCGATGGAAAGGCACGTTGCTGTTCGTCGCCCAACCGGCGGAGGAAACGGTCAGCGGTGCCAAGGCGATGCTGGCGGACCCGGCCTATGCCGCCTTCCCCAAGCCCGACTATGCCTTCGCGGCGCATGTCGGGCCGCTGCCCAACGGCGTGGTGGTGGTCAAGGACGGCCCGATCACCTCCGCATCGGATGCGGTGGCGATCATATTCCATGGTCGCGGCGCGCACGGCTCGATGCCGGAAAAGAGCATCGACCCCATCCTGATGGGTGTGCATTTCGCGTCGGATGTCCAGACGGTGATCAGCCGGCAGAAGAACCCGGGCGATTTCGGCGTCGTGACGATCGGCGCCTTCAACGCCGGCACGGTGGACAATATCATTCCCGACGAGGCCGAACTGAAGCTCACGCTGCGCTCGCATGATGAAGCCACCCGCAAGCTCCTGCTCGCCGGGGTGGAGCGGACGGCCAAGGCGGCGGCGGCCATGGCGGACGCGCCGCCGCCCACCATAACCCGGGTGCACGGGTCCCAGGCGGTGGTGAATAGCGGGCCTCTGTCCGCCAAGACCTATAAGGTGATGCAGACCGCGTTCGGCAGCCAGGCGCAGTTCGCCCCGGCCTATATGCCCGCGGGCCCGGCGAGCGAGGATTATTCGGAATTTCTCGGCAATGGCGTGCAGTCGGTCTATTTCATCATCGGTGGCACGGACCCGAAGATGATCGCCCAATATCAGGCCGAGGGAAAGCCGCTGCCTGTCAATCATTCGCCCTATTTCGCGCCCGACGCGGACTTCGCGATCCGGCGGGGCGCGGAGGTGCTTTCGCTCGCGGTGATGATGGCCGCGCCGGCGCACTAAAGGGGCGACCGGCAGCGGGGCCGCGGCATGGACCGGGAGGGGATGAGGTGATGCGGAAGGATTGAACCTTCCCAAAATCGCCTCCCTCGGATAGGGGCTGGCCTTTGATGCGTTCTGGCCGAGGGTCAGCAGCGCCGCGAAATTTCTGGAGAGTTCCCATGCGCGCCGAAGCGCAGCAATATATCGACCGTATCGACGCCGCGCTGGACCTGTTGCGCCGCTTCCTCGATTGGGACCGCGCGCTGCGCCGCCTCGACGAGCTGAACGCGCGCGTCGAGGATCCGACGCTGTGGGACAATCAGAAGATGGCGCAGGAAGTGATGCGCGAGCGGACCCGGCTCGACGCCGCGATCGGCGCCACCCGCGCGATCGACAGCGAGAAGACCGACACCGCCGAACTCATCGACATGGCCGAGGCCGAGGGCGATGAGGATATGGTGAGCGAAGCCATCGCGTCCCTGAAGGCACTCGCCGACCGCGCGGACGAGGACAAGATCAAGGCGTTGCTGGCGGGCGAGGCCGACGCCAGCGACACTTATCTGGAAATCCACGCCGGCGCGGGCGGCACCGAAAGCCAGGACTGGGCCGAGATGCTGAGCCGCATGTATCGCCGCTGGGCCGAACGGCGCGGCTACAAGGTCGAGCTGGTCGACTATCAGGCGGGCGATCAGGCGGGCATCAAGTCGGCGACCTTCCTGTTCAAGGGCGAGAACGCCTATGGCTATGCCAAGACCGAAAGCGGGGTGCACCGTCTGGTCCGCATCAGCCCCTATGACAGCTCGGCGCGGCGGCACACCAGCTTCTCGTCGGTCTGGGTCTATCCGGTGATCGACGACAATATCGAGATCGAGGTCAATGAAAGCGACCTCAAGATCGACACCTATCGCGCCTCGGGCGCGGGCGGGCAGCACGTCAACACGACCGATTCCGCCGTCCGCATCACCCACGTGCCCTCCGGCATCATCGTTGCGTCGCAAAATGACCGTTCGCAGCACAAGAACCGCGCCACGGCCATGAACATGCTGAAGGCCCGCCTCTATGAAGCGGAACTGCGCCGGCGCGAGGAGGCCGCGTCGACCGACTATCAGGCCAAGACCGAGATCGGCTGGGGCCATCAGATCCGCTCCTATGTGCTCCAGCCCTATCAGCTGGTGAAGGACCTGCGCACCGGCGTCACCTCCACCTCGCCCGACGATGTGCTCGACGGCGCGCTCGATCCCTTCATGGCCGCCGCCTTGAGCCAGAAGGTGACCGGCGAGAAGGTCGATGTGGAGGATGTCGACTGATGAGAGGGGCGGCGCTGGCGGGATTGCTGTTCCTGCTGGCAGGCTGCGGCCCCTTTTCGTCGGCCAAGGATGATGATCGGCCCGCCGGCGCCAGGGACTTTCCCCGCGCCGACCGGCCCGTGGCGCCGATCGTGTCGACCCGCTGGTCGAGCGAGGAGGCGCGCGACCGCGTCAACGAGGCGGAGGACATCATGAACCGCGCCGGCATCCGCGCCGGCATGACCGTCGCCGACATCGGCGCGGGCGAGGGCTATTATACGGTGCGTCTCGCCGAACGCGTCGGCGCCAAGGGGCGCGTGCTCGCTGAGGACATCATGCCCGAGGTGATAGAGGCGCTGTCGCGCCGCATCACCCGCGAGGACTGGCGCAACGTCAGCGTGCGCCTGGGCGCGGGGGAGGACCCGAGGCTGCCCGTCAACAGCTTCGACCGCATCTTCATGGTCCATATGTATCATGAGATCGCCGAGCCTTATGCCTTCCTGTGGAACCTCAGCCCGGCGCTCAAGCGCGACGGCGAACTGATCGTGGTGGATGCGAACCGGCCGACCCAGCAGCATGGCACGCCGCCCCGATTGCTCGCCTGCGAGCTGGCAGCGGTCGGCTTCCGCCTGGAGGAGCTGGTGCCCAAGCCCACCGCCGGCGGCTATTTCGCGCGCTTCCGTCGCATCGCCGCGCGGCCGGCGCCCGACGCCATCGTCCCGTGCACGCTGCGTCTCAACAAATAAGCGGGAAAGGGCTTATATTCGGCAGGGAATAAGGTTAATGGCCCGTCAACCTCGTTCCGGGGCCGGATTTTTGACCATTTGATGATGAAATGGCGTCGTGGGAGAGGCTGATATGACCGACCAATGCGGTTCCATGACGGCCAGCGTCACGCAGCGACGCCATGCCGCGCGGCGCAAGATGTTCGAGCCTGTGACGCTCGGCTTTGGCGGAAGCGAGCTTCGCGCCCATTTCCTCGACCTGTCCTGCTCGGGCGCGCTCGCCCATTGCGAAACCCCGCCGCCTTCGGGCAGCTATGTCAGCGTGGGCGCGCTGGGGCTGGAAACCAGCGGCCGGGTGATGTGGGCGAAGGGCAAGCGGTTCGGCATCCAGTTCAGCCAGCCGCTGAGCCAGGCGGAAACCGACGCGCTGATCGCGGGCGGCTGAGCGTCAGCCGCGACGGCGGCGCCACCGTCGCAGCAGCGACGCGCCCAGCACGCCGCCTCCCAGCAACAGCGCGACCGCGCCGCCCGCCGACGCCAGCGCCCAGGCGCCAGCGGCGAGCAGCCCGGTCAGGAAATCGACGATGATGAGCGTCAGGTGGATCATGATGGAAGGAAGGTCGGCCTCAAGAGCCCAGTTCCTTCGCCTCCTGATATTTGAGTTCCAGGAAGCGGTTCTGCACCGCCAGCTTGTCCAGGTCGCCGCTCGCCAGCGTCTCGCTCATCCGCGCCAGTTCGCCGTCGATGACGCCCAGCCCCTCGATCAGCTGCTGTTCGGGCACCCGGCCGTTGCGCTCCTGCCCGCGCAGCGGGACGGGGATGGACTGATAGCCGGTGACCAGTTCGGGCAGATGGTCGGCCAGCAGCTTGCGGATGTCCTGCGCGGCGGGCTCCTGCTCGCCCAGCCGCTCCAGCTGCGGCGCCAATGTCTCCAGCTTGACGCCGATGCTGTCGACCAGGGTGATGGCGGGCGCGGGCAGGGCCTTGCGCTGGTTGTCCAGCCAGATCTCGGTCCGCAGCGGCAGCGCGGCGAGCGGCGCTTCGGCCAGCGCCTCCGTCCGCACCCGCCGGTCGGAGGGGAGCGCGAAGATCAGCAGCAGCGCGGCCAGCATGACGCCCAGCGCGACCATGACGCCGCTGGTGCCGAGCGGCGTGACGAAGCCGGCGACGACGCTGGCGACCAGCACCGCCACGATCGCCCAGAAAGCATATTTGACCTTGCGCTGCAGCGCCGCGTTGCGCCGCTGGCGGGTGCGCGCCGACAGGCTGCGGCCGCGTTCCGAATGGCGCCGCAGGACGGCTTCGGCATCGGCCAGAACGCGGTCGGAGCGGGTCACGCAGGCCTCCGTTCGTTTCGAGCGGAAAGCGGGAGCATGACTCTCACGCCTCGATCGCGCTCAGCAACGGGTTGTCCGCGCGCGCCTGGCTTGCCGCCTGCGCCTGGCCCTCGGCGCGGGCGATATAGCCCTTGGACTTTTCCACCTCGTTCGACAGCGTGTTCACCGTCGTCTTCATGCTTTCCAGCGCCTTGGCCTTGAAGCTGTCGATGCTGTCCATCGTGTCATAGATATTCTGGAAGGCGCGCTGCAGCGTGGCGATGGGGATGGTGCTGGACGCCGCCTGTTCGTGGATCTGCGCGGTCTGGGTCTTCAGCATCTCGCCGGTCGAATCGATCATGTTCGCTGTGGTCGTGTTGAGCGCGCTGATCTGTTCCAGCACCAGCTTCTGCCCGACCAGCGCCTGCGCCACCGTGACGGCGGTGCGCAGCGCGGCCACCGTGGTGGTGCTGGCGCGGTCGACGCCCTTCACCAGCTCGACATTATTCTTCTTGACCAGGTCGAGCGCCAGATAGCCCTGCACCGTCACCGCCATTTGCGTCAGCAGGTCCTGCGTGCGCTGGCGGATGTAGAAAAGCGCGCTTTCCCGGATCGCCTTCGCCTTGGCCGGATCGGTCGCATCCAGTTCCAGCGCCTTCGCCTCCAGCCGGGCGTCGAGCGTCTTGGAAATATGGATCATCTGCTCCAGGCGCCCCATGGCGGCCCACATATTCTGCCGCTCGACGTCGATCGCGGCATTGTCCTTGATGAGCACGTCCTTGCCGCTGGCAAGGCTCCCCAGGATCGAATTGATGTGGGTCTGCGCGCTCTTATAGCTGTCGAAATAGTCGCGCATCCTGTTGCCGAAGGGGATGAGGCCGAACAGCTTCTTGGGCGCGGTCAGGCTGCCGCGCTTGCCCGGATCGAGATCCTCGACCGTGCGGCGCAGTTCGGCAAGGTCGGTGCCGACCTTGTTGTCGCTGTCCATCGCGCGCACCGGCCTGTCGAGGAAGCGGTTGGAATGGCCGGCGGCCTCGGCAATCTCCTTGCGGCCCATATTGGTGAGCTGGTCGACCCGCGCGCCGAATTCGGGCGAATTGGCGTCCTGCGCGACCAGATCGTCGATGAAGGCGTCGACCTTCTCGTCGAGCTTCGATCGCTTTTCCTCGTCGATCGGCACGAGGCCCGCCGCCTTGTCCGGCGCGACGGGCGGCACCGGATCGGGCGGAGTGAGGTTCAGCGGGTCGGCGGTCGTGGTGGGCACGGTGCTGGCCATGTCATCTCCCGGTCGCGTGTCAGCGGTTGAAGCTGTCATATGTGACTATGACACCAAAAGCGCAAGCGCAGGGGGAACGGTATAGGTCCTCACGCGATTGGTTGGCAATGATTGCGGCAGGAGAGGCGAGATGGACGGATTGAAGCCCGCGGCTGACCTGGCGGCGCTGCGTCGCCCGGTCTTCCCCGGCGAAAGCGCGGACTATGCCACGGCGCGACAGGCGTTGCTGGAGGAGGAGATCGCGTTCCGCCGCCACATGACCCGCCTTGGCGAACAGCGCCGGGCGCTGCCGCCGGGGCCGGTGATCGAAAAAGACTATCGCTTCAAGGACGAGCAGGGGTTCGACGTCGGCCTCAAGGACCTGTTCGGCGACAAGCAGGCGCTCGTCACCTATTTCTGGATGTATGGGCCGCAACGCGAGCGGCCCTGCCCCATGTGCACCAACTGGCTGGGCGCGGTGAACGGCAACGCGGCCGACATCAAGCAGCGGGTCGCGCTCAAGATTCTGGGCCGCAGCCCGGTCGAACGGCAATTCGCCTTTGCGCAGGAGCGGGGCTGGCGCGATCTCGACTTCGTCCAGACGGTCGGGGACGATTATGCCCATGATCTTGGGCTGCTGAAGGATGATGGCGAATATCCCGCGCTGGTCATCTTCCAGCGCCAGGGCGATCAGGTCCGCCTGTTCTGGATGAGCGAGATGAGCTTCGCCATGGCCGATCCGGGCCAGGACCCGCGTGATGCGCCGGACATCGCCTCGCTCTGGTCGATCCTTGACCTGACGCCGGACGGACGGCCGGCGGATTGGTATCCAAAGCTGCGCTACTGAACTTGCCGCATCGCGTCATTTCCTGTAGGGGCGCGCGCGATAGTCCTGGGCAGGCGCGGTGCCGGCCGGGGGAAAACCATATCCCAAAGGCACATGCATGTCCCTGCGTAATATCGCGATCATCGCGCACGTCGACCATGGCAAGACCACGCTCGTCGACCAGCTTTTCCGCCAGTCCGGCACCTTCCGCGACAATCAGCGCGTCGAGGAGCGCGCGATGGATTCGAACGACCTGGAAAAGGAACGCGGCATCACCATTCTGGCGAAGCCCACCTCGGTCGAATGGAACGGCACGCGGATCAACATCGTCGACACGCCCGGCCACGCCGACTTCGGTGGCGAGGTGGAGCGCATCCTCTCCATGGTCGACGGCGTCATCCTGCTGGTCGATTCGTCGGAAGGCGCGATGCCGCAGACCAAGTTCGTGACCGGCAAGGCGCTGGCGCTGGGCCTCAAGCCCATCGTCGTCGTCAACAAGATCGACCGCCCCGACGAGCGCATCCAGGAAGTGCTGGACGAGGTGTTCGACCTGTTCGTGACGCTGGAAGCGACCGATGAGCAGCTCGACTTCCCGGTCCTCTACGCTTCGGGCCGTAACGGCTATTGCAATGAAGACCCCAGCCTGCGTTCGGGCACGCTGGAGCCGCTGTTCCAGAAGATCGTCGACCATGTGCCGCCGCCGGCGCTGGACGTGGACGCGCCGTTCAGCTTCCTGGTGACGCTGCTCGACCGCGACAACTTCCTGGGCCGCATCCTGACCGGCCGCGTCCAGTCCGGCACGCTGAAGGTCAACCAGGCGATCCACGCCATCGACAATGACGGCAATGTGCTGGAAACCGGCCGTGCGTCCAAGATCCTGTCCTTCCGTGGCCTCGACCGCGTGCCGGTGGACGAAGCGCAGGCGGGCGACATCATCAGCCTTGCGGGCCTCACCGTCGCGACCGTCGCCAACACCATCGCCGACCCGTCGGTCAACGCCGCGATCA
>DATEJA010000010.1:0-2936 GCA_035278405.1 Sphingobium sp.
TAGCGGGGCCGGTCGATGACGAAGAGCAGGTCGCCCGCCCTCACCTGCTGATTGTCATGCACCGCCACCGACGTCACCAGCCCGCCGATATCGGGGGTCACCCGCACCACGTCGGCGCGCACCCGCCCGTCGCGGGTCCAGGGGCTGCGCTCATAGTGATTCCACATCCACAGCGCGACCAGCAGGGCGGCGATGACGATGAGGATGGTGGCGGCGCTGCGGCCGAGCGCGCTGGCAAGACGGTTCATGGACGTATCCCAAGGGGAGGCAGGAAAAAGGCGAGCGCGCCCAGGATGAGGACGAAGAGGCTGAGGTCGACGAGCGCGCGATAGGCGAGGAAATGATAGAGGCCGAGCGCGCCGATCAGCCGCGTCACCGCCCAGCTGATGAGCAGCGCCAGCACCGCCAGCAGCAGCAGGGTGGGAATGAACACGCCGCCGAGCGCAATCTCTCCGGTCATGCCGCGATCCTCCGATAGGCGGGACTGTCGGGAAACAGGTTCCGCCGCAGGCTGACGAGCGCCAGCATCCCCTCGCGCCGGACCGCCGCGCTGTCATTCGCCGCCAGCGCCCCGATCGCCCGGTCGATGTCGCCAAGCAGGGCGGGTTCCGCCGGCGCCGGACTGTCCGGGTCGAGCCGGCGATAATGGCGCGCCACATCCTCCAGCACGCGGGCGAGCGGCGCGTCCTGACCGGACGGCAGCGTCAGCCGCAACTGCCGCAATTCGCCGATCGCCACGCCGGTGCGCAGGTCGCGCAGCGCGTGGAAGAGCAGGTCGCCCCCTTCCTGCCGGGCGACCGACAGGCGCGGGGCGAGCAGCGCGATGCGATCCAGCATCCGGTTCACCCAGCCGCGCACGTCGGGCGTGGTCATCATCGTGCTGCGGGTGGCAAGGTCGTTCCAGGTCGCGCGGATGGTGCGGCGGATCGCGCCCTCGACGCCGGCCGACTGGAGCAGGCCGGCCATGATGATGGCGAACCAGATGCCGACGAGCTGGGCGAGATTGCCGTTCACGAAGGCCGCGAATTCGTTGACATAACGATCGGAGAGCAGAGCGGGACTGCCCAGGCCCAGCAGCGTCGGCGTCGCGATGCCGCTCCATTGCGGGGAGGCGAGCATGGCGCCCAGCACCAGCAACGGCGGCGCCAGGGCAGCGGCCAGCATCGCAAAGCCGTCGAGGCTCGGCATGATGGCATAGCCGTAGAGCGCGCCCAGCGCCGAGGCGAGCAGCGTGCCGACCATGAAGCCCTTGATCGGCGCGGCGGGATTGTCGAACGCGGCGAACAGCGCGAGGAAGACGCCAGCCAGCATCACCGCCGTGCTGCCGTCCTGCCAGCCGCTGCCGATCCACAGCGCGCAGCCGATCAGGATGGTGATGAAGGCGCCGAACGCCCCGCGCGCCGCCCCGGCATAGTCGCGGTGCAGCTCGCGATTACGGCGGCCTTCCAACAGTTCGCCGACGCGGGGATTGACCGGCTGGCGGCTGTGGATCGCCATCTGGTCGTAGAGGTCGCGGCAGTCCCGGTGCGCGGCGATCAGCGTGGCGAGGCGAGCGAACAGGCTCATCCGCATCATCGCTGCCCAGTCCATGGCGGCGCTGGCGGGCGGCTCCTGCGCGGCGCAGCGGTCGATCAGTGCCTGGGCGGCGGCGGCGCGGGCGGCGCTGTCCTCGCCCATGTCGGCCAGCCAGGCGCGGGTGTCGGCGATCAGCGCCTGCGTTTCGGGGGGCACGAGGCCGCCGCTCGCACCCTTGAGCGCGGCCAGCCGATCTTCCACCGCCGCGCCCAGCGGCAGGAGGAGCGAAAGCTGGTCCTGCATCGCGCGCACCGTGCGGATGCGCGGCGCCAGGCGCGACACGTCGAAGGGCAGATGGATCGAGAGCTGATGCAATTCGGTGATGTCCTGCGCCAGCCGGCGGCGTTCGGCCTCCAGCCCTTCGACCGGATCGGTCGCGATGGCGTCATGGGACCAGCGTTCGGCATCGCGCAGCATCGCCCGGACGCGGGCGAGCAGGACAGTGCTGACCGATCCGGGGAAGACGACGCCGTGGACCAGGCTGGCGCTCAGGATGCCGATCAATATCTCCTGCACGCGCAGGGTGGCTACCGTGAAGATCGTTTCGGGCGCGTCGACGCTGGGGAAAACGATGAGGCAGGCGGTATAGCCGGCGAGCACGAACATATAGGCGCGCGGCGTGCGATCGAGCAGCGAGACGAAGACGCACAGGCCCAGCCATGACGCCATCGCCAGCGACAGCAGTTCGGGCGCGTTGGAGAGCGGCGGCACCACGGCGACGGCAAAGGCGCCCCCGACGATCGACCCCGCGACACGGAACAGGCCCTTGGATATGACCGCGCCCGCCATCGGCTGGGCGACGATATAGGAGGTGAGGAAAGCCCAATAGGGCCGCTCCAGCCCAATGCTGAAGGCGACGAACAGCGCCAGCATGCCGGCGGCAAAACATTTGAGGGAAAAAAGCGCGGCCGGCCAGCCGAAGCGCCCGCTCATGGCTGCTGGCGACGCTCGGCGATGCGACGGCCGAGCAGCTCCATCAGGTTGACGACGATCTCGATCGCGGCGTCGGGCACGCCGTCGAGCAGTTCGCGGCGCAATTCGCTCAACCGCTCCTCGATCCGCTGCGCCAGCGCGCGGCCCGCCGGGGTGAGCGCGACGCGGTTCGACCTTTTGTCCTCAGGATTGGGCACGCGCTCGACCAGGCCCATCGATTGCAGCTGATGAAGCGTGCGCACCAGCGAGGGCTGGGTGATGCCCAGTTCCTCGGCAAGATCGGCCTGCCGCACGTCGGGTTCCATCCGATCGAGATGGACGAGGCACCAGCCAGCGCTGTTGGAGATCCGCAGTTCGGCCAGCACGTCGTCCGCCAGATGGCGCCAGTTGCGCGCCACCTGCGGCACCTTCTGCGCCAGCGTGCGCTT
>DATEJA010000011.1:0-10105 GCA_035278405.1 Sphingobium sp.
ACCAATTATCGTCCGGTCCGCAGCATCGCCCGCGCGTCCGAAACCGGGCATGGCACGAATGTCATCCAGGGGCTGGCCGTCAGCCTTGAAGCGACCGCGCTGCCGACGCTGGTGATCGTTGCGGGCATCATTCTTTCCTACAGCCAGGCGGGTCTTATCGGCATCGCCTTTGCCGCGACCGCCATGCTGGCGCTTGCCGGCATGGTCGTCGCGCTGGATGCCTATGGCCCGGTCACCGACAATGCCGGCGGCATCGCGGAGATGAGCCATCTCGACGACAGCGTTCGCGTCAAGACCGATGCGCTCGACGCCGTGGGCAACACGACCAAGGCGGTGACGAAGGGCTATGCGATCGGATCGGCGGGCCTTGCCGCGCTGGTGCTGTTCGGCGCCTATACGGAGGATCTGAAATTCTACAACTCCGCGCTCGGCCTCACTGAGCCGGTCGATTTCAGCCTGTCCAACCCCTATGTCATCGTCGGCCTGCTGCTCGGCGCCTTGCTCCCCTATCTGTTCGGCGCGATGGGGATGACGGCCGTGGGCCGCGCGGCCGGCGACGTGGTCAAGGATGTGCGCGACCAGTTCGCCACCAACAGCGGCATCATGGAAGGGACGTCGCGCCCCGACTATGCCCGCACGGTGGACCTCGTCACCCGCGCCGCGATCAAGGAGATGATCATCCCCAGCCTGCTGCCGGTGCTGGCGCCGATTGTCGTCTATTTCGCCATTTCGGCGGTGGCGGGCACGCCCAACGGCTTTGCCGCGCTGGGGGCGCTGCTGCTGGGCGTGATCGTGTCGGGCCTGTTCGTGGCCATCTCCATGACCTCGGGCGGAGGCGCCTGGGACAATGCCAAGAAGTTCATCGAGGACGGCAATCATGGCGGCAAGGGGTCGGACGCGCACAAGGCGGCCGTGACCGGGGATACGGTGGGTGATCCCTACAAGGACACCGCCGGCCCGGCGGTCAACCCGATGATCAAGATCACCAACATCGTCGCGCTGCTGTTGCTCGCCGCGCTGGCGCACGGGGCCTGACAGGGGATGAAGAAAGCCCGCCTGCCTGAAGGGCGGCGGGCTTTCGCCCTGTCTTTGAACCGTCACGAAATAGAAAGAACATAGTCACAATAGCGTAACATATGAGTCATAATTGGCCCTCCATTCGCCAGAGAGCGAGGGGAGACTTTGCATGCGACCGACTTTGAAGCTCATGACCGCCCTGGCCGCCTTGGCCCTGCCGGTCGCCGCTCATGCGAGCGAGGACGAGCAGCTGTGGACCACCGCCAGCGCCACCGTGAAGCTTAGCGACAAATGGCGTTTCTCGCAGGAAGTGATCGCCCGCTTCAGCAACGATCGCGACGGCCTGTACGAGGTAGAGATGAACTCGCTGATCGGCTACAAACTCAACAAGCAGGTCACCGTCTGGGCCGGCTACACCCATGACCCCAACTACAATGCCGGCCATTTCGCGGTGATGGAGCATCGCGGCCGCCAGCAGGTGACTTTCGACAATATCCTGAAGATCGGGCCCGGGCAGCTGAGCGCCCGCCTGCGCCTGGAAGAACGGTGGCGCGAGGGCGTCGACGGCACCGCGTGGCGCTTCCGCCCCTATGTCAAATATGTCCTGCCCTTCAAGGAAGGCAGCAAGACCGCGCTGGTGCTGAGCCATGAAAGCTTCATCGACCTCAACACCACCAATTTCCAGCGGGTGGAAGGCGAGGAGCGGATGCGCAACCTGATCGCCATCACCACCCCGGTCGCCAAGAATGTCAATCTTGAGGTCGGTTACCTCCACCAGCACGGCTTCCGCCCGCATGCGGATGATCCCAATGACAATGTGGCGTCGCTGTCGTTGGGCTTTTCCTTTTAGGACGGGGCGGAGCTGACGACGTTCCCCCTCCCGCTGGAGTCGAAGAGAGGCACGTTACTCTCTTCGAGGGGTTGGGGGTGGGCTGGCGCAATGTCGCACTACTAGCCCACCCCGCTGCGACTAACTCGCTGCGCGAGAAAGTCTCGCTGCCCCTCCCGCCGGCGAGAGGGGAATAAATACGCTCCGCCCACCCCCCACCCGCATCCGCTTGCCCCCTGCCGCCGATCGGGCCTATACGCCCGCCCATGACCAGCGAACCCTTCCGCTCGCAGCTTGCCGCCCTGGAAAAGCGGGGGCGGCTGCGTCGGCTGGTGCCGCGCGCCGGGCGCGACTTTGCCTCCAACGATTATCTCGGTCTGGCGTCGGATCCGCTGATCGGACAGGCGATCGCCGACGCGGTCGCGCGCGGCGTGCCGGTGGGATCGGGCGGGTCGCGACTGCTGCGCGGGAACGCGCCCGAACATGAGGGGCTGGAGGCCAAGGCCGCCGCCTTCTTCCGCACCCAGGCGGCGCTGTTCCTGGCCAACGGCTTTGCCGCCAACGGCGCGCTCTTTTCCACCCTGCCGCAGCGGGGTGACCTGATCGTCGCCGACGAACTGATCCATGCCAGCGTCCATGACGGCATCCGCCTGTCCAAGGCCGTGACCCTCTTCGCCCGGCACAATGAAGTGCAGAGCTTCGCCGATCTCATCACCGGCTGGCGTGCCGAAGGGGGCAAGGGGCGGATCTGGATCGCGGTAGAAACCCTTTATTCGATGGACGGCGACATCGCGCCGCTTGCCGATCTGGCGGCGCTGGCCGCGCGGCATGACGCCATGCTGATCCTCGACGAAGCGCATGGCACCGGCGTGTTCGGCCCCTCCGGCCGGGGCCTGTCCGCCGGCCTCGATGGCCTCCACAATGTCGTGACGCTGCACACCTGCGGCAAGGCGATGGGGGTGGAGGGCGCCCTCATCTGCGGCCCGCGCATCCTGATCGACTATCTCATCAACCGCGCCCGGGCCTTCATCTTCTCGACCGCGCCGTCGCCGCTGATGGCGGTGGCGGTGTCGGCGGCGATCGATCGGATCGAGCAGGCCGACGATCTGCGCGCGCGGCTCAAGACGCTGCAGGTCGACGCAGCCGAGGCGATCTGCGCGCCGCTCGGCCTGCCTCCGCCGCGCAGCCAGATCGTGCCGGTGCTGCTGGGCGAGGACCGGCGCGCCATGGCGACCGCCGACGCGCTGCAGGAAGCGGGCTTCGACGTGCGCGGCATCCGGCCGCCGACCGTGCCGCCGGGGACCAGCCGGCTGCGCATCTCCCTCACCCTCAATGTCGGCCGCGCCGATGTGCTGGCGCTGGGCGATGCGCTGCAACGGATCCTGGCATGAGCATCTTCGTCGTCACCGGCACCGACACCGACATCGGCAAGAGCGTGTTCGCCGCCGGTCTCGCCGGGGCGCTCGGCGCGCATTATTGGAAGCCGGTGCAGGCCGGGCTCGACCCGGAGGGCGACAAGGAAATGGTCGCCCGCCTGTCGGGGCTTCCCGCATCGCACATCCTGCCCGAAGCCTATCGGCTGACGACGCCCGCCTCGCCCCATCTTGCCGCTCGGATCGACGGGGTGGAGATCAGCCTCGACCGGCTGGCGCTGCCGCAGGTGGCGGGGGACCTGGTAGTCGAAGGCGCGGGCGGCGTGCTGGTGCCGGTCAGCGAAACGCTGCTGATGGCCGACCTCTTCGCCCATTGGCGCGCGCCCGTCATCCTGTGCGCGCGCACGGCGCTCGGCACCATCAACCACAGTTTGCTCAGCATCGAGGCGCTGCGCAGCCGGGGCGTGGCGGTCGGTGGTATCGCCTTCATCGGCGACCCGCATCCGGAAAATGAGCGGATCATCCCCGCGCTGGCCGGCGTGCCGCGCCTGGGGCGGCTGCCCCGCCTCGATCCGCTGAACGCCGCCAGCCTGCGCGCGGCCTTCGCGGAGCATATCCGCCTGCCCTGAACATTTCTTGCGAGCGGCTGAAATTTTCGACCAGCGACATGGACTCGCGCGCGCAGCCGGCTAAGCCTTGCTGATCCGGACAAGCAAGGGCCCTGTCATGAAATCTCTTCTCGCTGGCGCAGCCGCATGCGCGCTGATCCTCGGTTCCTCCGTCGCGAAGGCCGACCAGGCGCCGCCGCCCCAGGCAGCCTCATCCTCGTCGGCCACCTACGGCAGCTACGGCTTCGATACCAAGGGGATGGACCCCAGCGTCAAGCCGGGGGACGATTTCTATCTCCACGCCAACGGCAACTGGGCGCGCACCACGCCGATCCCGCCCGACAAGTCCAACTATGGCGCGTTCAACGTGCTCGACGATCTGTCGCGCGAGCGGACGAAGGGGATATTGGAAGCGGCGAAGGCCGACCCCGCCAGCAGGATCGGCGCCGCCTATGCAAGCTATCTCGACGCCGCCCGGGTGGAGGGCAGGGGCCTGCAGCCGATCAAGCCCTGGCTGGACCGGATCAAGGCGGTGAAGGACAGGGCGGCCTATGTTCGGATCGCCGCGCAGGCCGCGCGGGCCGGCGTGCCGGGGCCCTTCGCCTTCCATGTCGGGCAGGACGACAAGGCGCCCGACAGCTATATATTGAACCTGCGCCAGGCCGGCCTTGGCCTGCCGGACCGCGATTTCTACCTGCAGGCGGACGAGAAGATGGCGGCCATCCGCACCGCCTATGTCGCGCATCTGGAGCAGATGCTGACGCTTGCCGGCGAGCCCGATGCCAAGGCGCGCGCCGCCGCGCTGATGGCGTTCGAAACCCAGGTCGCCAAGGTCCACTGGACCCAGGTCGAAAGCCGCGACGCCGACAAGACCTACAACAAGATGATGATCGCCGATCTGCAAAAGGCGGCGCCCGGCTTCGATTTCGCGACCTATTTCGCCGCCAACGGCCTCAAGCCCGCCGCGCTGATCGTCGCCCAGCCGAGCGCGGTCGCGGGCGAGGCGGCGCTGATCGCCAACGCGCCCATCTCTGTCCTCAAGGACGCGCTGCTGTTGCGCAGCCTCCATGCCTATGCGACCTATCTGCCCGATCGCATCGCCGACGCCGATTTCGCTTTCTATGGCACGACGCTGTCGGGCACGCCGCAGCGCGAGGTGCGGTGGAAGCGCGCCGTCGACTTCCTCAAGGAATCGATGGGGGAGGAGGTCGGCAAGGCCTATGTCGCCCGCTATTTCCCGCCCGAAACCAAGGCGGCGATGGATGAGCTGGTCAGGAATGTCATCGCTGCCATGGGCCGCCGCATCGACGGCCTCAGCTGGATGAGCGACGCCGCCAAGGCGCGCGCGCACAAGAAGCTCGCCGCCTTCACGCCCAAGATCGGCTATCCCGACAAATGGCGCGATTATTCAGGGCTCGCGGTCAAGGCGGACGACCTGTTCGGCAATGCGCTGCGGGCCAACCAGTTCGAGTTCGACTATCAGATGGGCAAGCTGGGCAAGCCGATCTACCGCTGGGAATGGCAGATGACGCCGATGGAGATCAACGCTTACGCGGACTTTTCCATGGTGGAGATCGTCTTCCCCGCCGCGATCCTGCAGCCGCCCTTCTTCGATCCCCATGCCGACCCGGCGGTCAATTATGGCGGCATCGGCGCGGTGATCGGCCATGAACTCAGCCATCATTTCGACGACCAGGGCGCGAAATATGACGAGACCGGCAAGCTCGACCAGTGGTGGAGCGATGCCGACGTCGCCGCTTTCAAGGGGCTGACCGACCGGCTGGTGAAGCAATATGACGCCTATGAACCCTTCCCCGGCGCGCATGTGAAGGGCGCCTTCACGCTCGGCGAGAATATCGGCGACCTCGCCGGCGTGGCGGTGGCGCTGGACGCCTATCATGCCTCCCTGAAGGGCAAGCCCGCGCCGGTGATCGACGGCACGACCGGCGACCAGCGCTTCTTCCTGGGCTGGGCGCAGGTCTGGCGCCGCAATTATCGCGAGCCCAATCTGCGCCAGCGGCTGATCACTGATCCGCACTCGCCCTCGCAATATCGGGCCGACACCGTGCGCAATTTCGACGAATGGTATGCGGCCTTCCAGCCCGAGCCGAGCGGCAAGATCTATCTCGCGCCCAAGGACCGGGTGAAGATCTGGTAGCGCTCACCCGAATCGTTGCGCGGCCGTATGGGTCGGCCAGTCGTTCCGGGCGAGCGGCTGGCTGCATTTTCTTCCGCGACTGTCTCTTAAATGCCACGGTTCGCCGGTTCGCTCTTTAACCCGCCCCGTCTCTTCCACAATTTCGGGCCAACCAAATTGAGGAGAAGCATGTTGACGGGTTTCCATTCTGCCAAATTTCTGAAGGCCGGCCTTGTTTCGGCCGCGCTGTGCGTCGCCGCGCCGGCCCTGGCGCAGGCCGCCGCCACGCCGGCTACGCCTGCTGCGCCCGCTACCCCGGCGGCCGCCGCGACCAAGTTCAGTGACGCCGATATCAAGCTTTTCGCCGCCGCTGCCGTGGAAGTGACGAAGATCCAGTCGGACGCGACCATCGCCGCCGCCGACAAGCAGCCCAAGATGCTTGCCGCGCTCCAGGCGTCGGGCATCGCGCCTGAAAAGTTCAACGAAATCGGTCAGGCCGCCGCCGCCGACCCGGCGCTGCAGCAGCGCATCCAGGCCGCTGCACCGGCGACGCCGGCCGCTGCCGCGCCCGCTACCCCGGCGACGCCCGCCAGCCCCGCCCAGCCGAAATAAGGCTGTCCTAAGCCAGGGGAGGCGCTTGGCCTGACGCGCGCAGTCTTTTAAGCGTCGGCCATGACCTCCCCTGTCTGGCACCCCTTCACCCAGCACGGCCTGAACGAGCCCATCCCCCACATCCTGCGGGCGGAGGGCGCGTTGCTGCATCTGGCCGACGGCGGCACGCTGATCGACGCCATATCGAGCTGGTGGGTGACGACCCACGGCCATTGTCATCCGCGCATCGCAGCCGCCATCGCCGCGCAGGCGGGGCAGCTCGACCAGCTGATCTTCGCTGGCTACACCCACGGCCCGGCCGAGGAGGTGGCTCGCGGCCTGGTCGATCTCGCGCCCCAGGCGCCGGGCCGCGACCCGCTCACTCATGTCTTCTATTCCGACAGCGGGTCGACGGCGGTCGAGGTCGCGCTCAAGATGGCGCTCGGCTATTGGCACAATCGCGCGTTGGACGGCCTGTCGGAGCCGCGCCACCGCATCCTCGTCCTCCAGCACAGCTATCATGGCGACACGATCGGTGCGATGTCGATCGGCGAGCGCGGCGTCTACAACGCCGCCTGGGCGCCGCTGCTGTTCGACGTCGAGAC
Organism: Sphingobium sp.; assembly: GCA_035278405.1. GTDB lineage: Bacteria > Pseudomonadota > Alphaproteobacteria > Sphingomonadales > Sphingomonadaceae > Sphingobium. The sequence goes on from DATEJA010000011.1 coordinate 7,161, forward strand.
CATCCCCTTCCCCGCGCCGGGGCGTGAGCAGGCAACGCTCGACGCGCTCGAAGCCGCCTGCGCCGCCGCGCCCGCCGCCTTCATCGTCGAGCCGCTGGTGCTGGGCGCGGGCGGCATGCTGATCTATCCGGCGCATGTGCTGCGCGACATGGCGGCGATCTGCGCGCGCCATGACGTGCTTTTCATCGTTGACGAGGTGATGACCGGCTGGGGCCGCACCGGCACGCTCTTCGCCTGCGAGCAGGCGGGCGTGGTGCCCGACATCATGGCGGTGGCGAAGGGCATTACCGGCGGCGCCATCCCGCTCGCCGCCACGCTCGCCAGCCAGCGCATCTTCGACGCGCACGGATCGACCGACCGGGCGCGGCTTTTCTACCATTCGTCCAGCTACACCGCCAACGCGATCGCCTGCGCGGCGGCCGCCGCCAACCTCGCGATCTGGCGCGAGGAGGATGTGCTGGGCCGCATCGCGCACTTGGCGGAGGGAATCGCCCGCCGCCTTGCTGTCCTGGCGCGCCATCCCGCCTTCGCTCATCCGCGCCAGCTCGGCACGATCGCCGCGATCGACCTGGTCGCGGCCGATGCGGGCTATCTCTCCGATCTCGCGCCCCGGCTGCGCGCCTTCTTCCTGGAACGTGGCATCTTGCTGCGCCCGCTTGGCAACACCATCTATCTGATGCCGCCTTATTGCCTTGATGCAGATCAGCTTGATCGGCTGTTCGCGGCGCTCATCGACGCCGGCGATGCCTTCGGCGTTTCGGCCTGACTTTCATTTTCCCCAATTAGGCGCTATGGCGGCGCGATTTTTTGGGCTTTCCGGGATATTATGGCGAAAGAAGAACTGCTTGAAATGCGCGGACAGGTTGTGGAGCTTCTCCCCAACGCCATGTTCCGCGTCCGGCTTGAGAATGATCATGAAATTCTCGGCCACACCGCCGGCAAGATGCGCAAGAACCGCATCCGCGTGCTGGTGGGCGACGAAGTGCTGGTCGAATTGACCCCCTACGACCTGACCAAGGGTCGGATCACCTACCGCTTCAAATAAGCCGCCCCACGCATGCGGCTCATCCTCGCTTCGGCTTCTCCCAGACGGTGTGAACTTCTGGGTCAGATCGGCGTGCGTCCCGACGCGGTGGACCCTGCCGATATTGACGAAACCCCGCTCAAGGCCGAATTGCCCGCTGCCTATGCCGCCCGCGTCGCCGCCGACAAGGGCGCGCTGGTGGCGCGGCGGCATCCGGGCGCGCTGGTCCTTGCCGGCGACACGGTGGTCGCCGCCGGCCGCCGCATCCTGCCCAAGGCCGAAAGTGCGACGCAAGCGCGCCAGTGCCTGGAACTGCTGTCGGGCCGCCGCCATCGCGTGCTGAGCGCGATCACCCTGATCGACGCGGAGGGCCGGGCGCGGCACCGCCTGTCGACCAACATCGTCACCTTCAAGCGCCTCGATCGCGCGGAAATCGACGCCTATATCGCCTCGGACGAATGGCACGGCAAGGCGGGTGGCTATGCCATCCAGGGCCGGGCGGCGGGCCTCGTCCGCGCCATCCAGGGCAGCCACAGCGCGATCATGGGCCTGCCGCTTTACGAAACCCGCGCGCTGCTCCGGGCAGCGGGCTATCCACTGGACTGACCGAACATGGCCGAATGGCTCTACGAAGAAGGCATTGGGGAAGCGCGCGCCGCGCTGATCGAAAAGGGCCAGCTGGTCGAAGCGCAGGTCGAACGGGAAGGCGATGCCGCCCGCGCCGGCGCGGTGATCCAGGGCAAGCTCGTTCGCGCCGTCATCCCCAAGAAGCGCGGCATTGCCCGCCTGATCTCGGGCGAGGAAGTGCTGGTCGAACCCATCCCGCCGAAGATCGCGGAAGGCGCGACCGTCCTCCTCGACATCCTGCGCGAAGCCATCCCGGAGGAAGGCCGCGCCAAGCTCGCCAAGGGGCGCATCGCCCAGCCAGGCTCCAAGGCGCATCCCGCCCCCAGCCTGCTCCAGCGCATCCGCGCCACCGGCATCCCCGTCCTGCCCTGCCCGGCGCATGAGGAGGACCGCTTCGAAGCCCATGGCTGGAGCGAACTGATGGAAGAGGCGATCTCCGGCGACATCGGCACGGAGGAAGCGGCGTTGCGCATCTTCCCCACGCCCGCGATGATCCTGATCGACGTCGACGGATCGATGCCGCCCGCCAAGCTCGGCCCCAAGGGCGCCAAGCTCGCCGCGCAGGCGATTCGCCGGATGGGCCTCACCGGCTCGATCGGCATCGATCTCCCGACCATGAACAACAAGGACGAGCGCGCCGTGGCGTCGGCCCAGATCGACAAATATCTGCCGCTCCCCTTCGAACGGACGGCGGTCAACGGCTTCGGCTTCGTCCAGATCATCCGCCGGCGCGAGCGCATGAACCTCATGGAGCTGCTGCGCGCCGACCCGGTCGAAACCGCCGCGCTGGCGCTCCTGCGCCGCGCCGAGCGGCACGGCCAGGGCGGCCCCGCGACGATCACCGCTGCGCCGGCGATCATCGACCGGCTGCACAAGGCGCAGCCCTGGATCGAACAGCTCGCCCGCCGCCGCGGCGGCGCCATCGGCTTGAAGGCGGACCCCAGCCTTGCCATATCGGCGGGCCATGTCGCCTAAACCCTCGCCCTCCTCCTGCCCGATCTGCGGCCAGCCCCCGCTTGCCGAGACGCGCCCCTTCTGCAGCAAGGCCTGCCGCGACCGCGACCTGCTGCAATGGCTGGGCGAAGGCTATCGCGTCCCCGGCGCCGCCGTTCGCGACGACAGCGAAAAAAGCGACGATTATGGGGTGGACAGCACCCCGGATTGATGCCTATAGGCACGCCTCTCGACACGGCCGGTGGTCCTCACCGGCACCCGTTGCCCGGGTAGCTCAGTTGGTAGAGCATGCGACTGAAAATCGCAGTGTCGGCGGTTCGACTCCGTCCCCGGGCACCAT
>DATEJA010000012.1:0-3393 GCA_035278405.1 Sphingobium sp.
AAGCCCATATGGGTGCAATCCACCTCGATCGCGCGATCCCGTTCGCCCGCGCGCCCCTTGGCACATTCGGGCAGGATCACGCCGTCCCGCCGCGACCAGAGCGCGACGGTCGGCACCGGCGGTTTTACTTCGCGGTGGCAGGCGAAGGGCGGCCGGTCGACAGGAAAGCCCGACACCAGCTGATAGAGCCGCCAGGCATGGTTGGCGCGCGGATCGCCTGAAAAGGGCGTGCCCATCGTCACCACGCCCTCGACCTTGTCCCTCGCGAATTTCGCATATTCCCGCGCGAACAGGCCGCCCAGGCTCCAGCCCACCAGCGTCACCTTCGCGCCCGTGCGGCGGCGGATCGCGTCCACCCGCCGGTCGATCTGCGCCAGGCTGTCGGGCTTGGGCCCGAAATTGCGCCCCATGCCCCAGCCATGCGCCTCATAGCCGGCGGCTTCGAGCACGCCGCGCAGCGGCTCCATCCGCTGTTCCGACGCCAGCAGTCCGGGGATCAGCAGCAGCGGTCGCCCGTCGCCGCGAATCTCCCGCGCCAGCTCGCCGGCCCGGGCGCGGGTGCGGGCGAGGTCGAACGGCATGCTCGCATTGCCTAGCAGATGCTGGAGCGCGGGCCGCTCGGCCGCGCGCTGGCCGCCGGCGAGGCGACCCTTCCAGAAGCTGACATTGGCATAAGGCGGCACGAGAAGAAGTCCTTTGCGGGCCCGAAGGCGAAAGATGACATTCTCATGACAAATGCGCCGCGCGTCCAATGGTTTCCACGGCCGCGTTCACGGCTCGTCGATTGTGACAGCGGTCGAAAGGGAATTCAGGGGGCGAGCGGGGAGGTCTGCGCCACCGCGGCGCCATCGGCGCTGCGCAGCTGGCGCGGCTCCAATATGGCGGCGGTTTCGATGAGGTCCAGCGCCCGGCGCGCTTCCAGATAGCGGCGGGCATATTGCATCCAGCGGTCGGCGGCGGCGCGGCCTGGCATCGCTTCCACCTCCGCCAGCGCCACATTGACGCGGCCGGCGTCGAGATAATGGATCGCCCGGTCCATCGCCGCCTGCGGCCGGGGCGAGGGCGTCGATGTGTGGCGAATGGTCATCAGCTCGCGCGCCTCGTGCTGGATCGCGTCCCACCAGCTGCTCTCCGCCCCCGGCACCGTGAGGTCCCCCGCGATCATAGACAGCCCGCCGCGCAGGTCCGCCAGCGTCACCGGCTCGCGCGCGGCATTGATGATGGTCGCGACCGCGCGCGGCTGCGCCTGGCCGAAGCGCAGCCGCAGCTGCCCCTCGACATAGCCGAGCGGCTGCCCGCTATCGAGCGCGCGGCGCGCGGCGAAGGCGACCAGCAGCCCCTCGGCCCGCGCGGCATTGCCCGACGCGGCCTGCGCCTCCACCGTGATGCGGTTGAGCCTTTCTTCCAGCTGCACCACCCGCGCGTCCAGCATCTGCGCGGCGCTGGGCGAGAGCGGCCGCACGCCCGGCGCGGCGGCGGCGCGCAGATAGGGGTCGGCGATCACCGCCGGCTGGCGCGCCGCGCTCCCCCAGCGCCCCTGGACATAGGGCAGCATCCAGGCGGTCAGCAGCACGCCCACGGCAAAGGCCAGCAGCAGCAGGCCCAGCATCAGCCATGGGCCGCGTCGACGGGGGACGACCATTGCCGCCGCGCCGCCATGGGCTTCGCTCATCGGGGGACTTTCTTCCATGACGGGCGAATCATTCGCACAATCGGGCGGCGAGGGCCAGCATCCTCTCATCATCGGGCGTATCGGGCGCTTCGCCGCTGGCCCAGCCGGCGCCGCAGGCCGCCAGCGCCGCCGCGCTGATCGCGACCAGATGGAAGCTTCCGCGCCGCTCCGGGGCGATCAGCCGCGCCACCCGCTCGCCCGCGCGCGGCGAATGGACCAGCAGCACCGCGCCCGGCTCCAGCGCATCCTCCAGCCCCGCATCCTTCTTCACCCCGATCGTGTAGACGGCGATGCGCTCGATCAGGAGCGGGCCGGGATCGATCCGCGCGACGGTGGTGCCGCCCAGATGCAGCACGCGCCGGTGCCCGTCCCGCGCGATCCGCGCCGCGATCGCGCTGCCGCCCTGCTCGCCGGCGACGACGTCGGCAAAGCCGCGCGCCTCCAGCGCCTTCGCGCTCGCCCGTCCCACCGCATAGGCGGGCAGGGCGCGATAGAGCCCCAGCTTGGGTCCTGCGAGCCGCGCCGCCTGCGCGCTCGTCAGCAGCAGCGCGTCGAATCGCTGCGGCGAAGGCTCCTTCCAGATCACCGGCCGCGCTTCGAACAGCGGGCAGCGGCGGGTGCGCAGCCCCATCCGTTCGGCCCGCGCGGCGGTTTCGCTGGCGCCCGGCTCGGGCCGCAGGATGAGGACGGGGCTCACCCCTCGAACAGCGCGCGCAGCTCCGGGCTGGCGCGATCCAGCAGCGATCGGCCGAACGCCTCGGCCGCGTCCATGTCGCCCCGCGCCAGGGTGCGCGCGTCCGCCACCCGCTCGCGCCCGTCGGCGCTCAATATCTCGGCGCGCAGCAGGATGCCGCCGCCCTCCAGCCTTCCGAGCGCCGCGATCGGCGAATGGCAGGTGCCGCCCAATCCTTTCAGCACCGCCCGCTCGGCCATGACGCAGTCGAACGTGTCGACATCATTGATCGTCGCCAGCAGCTCCAGCATCGCCGCATTGCCGCTCAGCGTCTCGATGCCCACCGCGCCCTGCGAAGGCGCCGGCAGCATGACGTCAAGCGGGATGGCGACCCCGACATCGCCCTGTCCCAGCCGGTCGAGCCCCGCCGCCGCGAGCAAGGTCGCCTGCGCTTCCCCCGCCGCCAGCTTGGCGAGCCGGGTCGCCACATTGCCGCGAAACAGCACCACATTGGCGTCGGGCCGCAGCCGCTTCACCTGCGCGGCGCGGCGGGGCGAGCTGGACCCCACCACCGGCGCAGGCGGCAGCGCCTCGAAACTTTCCGCCCCCACCAGCCGGTCGCGCACATCCGCGCGCGGCAGCATCGCCGCGATCCGGATCTCCGCCGGGCGCAGCGTTTCCACATCCTTCATCGAATGGACCGCGAAATCGATCTCGCCGGCCACCAGCGCCCGGTCCAGTTCCTTGGTCCACAGTGCCTTGCCGCCGATCTCGGCCAGCGCCCGGTCCTGGATCCGGTCGCCGCTGGTCTGCACCACGACGATCTCGACCGCCCCATCACCCCAGCCATGCCGCGCCGTCAGCGCCGCCATGGTCATATGCGCCTGCGCCAGCGCCAGCGGCGACCCCCGCGTGCCAAGACGGAGCGGACGGTCGGGAAGGGGGAGGCGCATTGTCATGATCCCGCTTGCTCTAATGGGCGCGGACATTAGATGGAAGCAGCAATGACGATCATCCTCGGCCTGGAATCAAGCTGCGACGAAACCGC
>DATEJA010000013.1:0-5233 GCA_035278405.1 Sphingobium sp.
TGTGAACCTCAACTTCGTCGAGGAAGCGCACTTCCCCTATCCGTTCGACGTGCATTGCGGCATCGGGAAAATCGGCCGCACCAGCTGGACCGTCAGCTCGGCCGCCTTCCAGAAGGGCGTCTGCGTCGCCACCTGCGACACCACCGTCGTCACCCATGGCGCCGAAGGCCGCCGCCTGATCGACGAAAACCTGCGCGAGGCGATGGAACTGAATTTCCTCAAGCAGCCGGCCTGACGGGGCAGTTCTTAACCCCGTCTAACTTATCTGTTCCCCGGCGAAGACCGGGGCCCAGTTCTCCCCTCGCAATGGGGCCCGGCCTTCGCCGGGGAACAGCCGCAAACCGTCTGGCAGCCAGCAGGGCGCGCGACGTCTCCCTTCAGGCGAACCCATCCATCCGCCGCGCCCACTGGAAGGCGATGACCGCCCCCTTGGCCGGCTGGATCATCAGCAACGCCAGCACCAGCGCCAGGCCCGGCCACAGCACGGCCTGCACCCCCAACGGAATGGCGAGCGCCCGGTTCACCTCGATCATCAGCGGCACCAATATGTGGCCCAGCAGCAGGATGACGATATAGGCGGGGAAGTCGTCCGACCGCGACAGATCCCACCGCTCGCCGCAATGGCCGCAAGCCGGGCTGGGCTTCAGGAAACGCGCGAACATCCGCCCCTCCCCACAAGCCGGACACCGCCCCCGCAGCGCGAGCGCCACGGCAGGACGCCAGGGGCGGGTCAGGGGCGGGGAGGACTCGTTCATTGGTCGCTCTTATGGTGAAGGAGCGCCAGGCGCAACAGGACGGGAGCCGCGCTTCCTTACCCACTTTACCCATCGTCATCCTGAACTTGTTGCAGGATCCATCGTGCCTCTGCACGCCTTCCGCTCATGGTGGGAAATGGATGCTGAACCAAGTTCAGCATGACGGCTGGGAGCAAAAGCGCCGCCAGTGCCCACCACCTGCACCCGCACCCCTTCCGCTGCGCGCAAAGGCTGTTAAGACGACGGCCATGCGCCTGCCGGGTCCCTCCGAAGCCTTCGCCCTGTTCGACGATGCGCGCGAACGCGCGCCGGCGCCCTCGCGCCTCTATCGCGACCCTGTCGCCATCATCGCCGCGCACGCGCTGGAGGAAGTGCAGCCCGCGCTCGACCGGCTGGCCGAAGCGGGGGAGGCGGGGCTGCATGCCGCCGGCTATATGAGCTATGAAGCGGGCCTGGCGCTCGAAGACCGGCTGCAGCCGCTCGCCGCACGCCAGGCGGGCCGCGCGCCCGCCATGCCCTTGCTCTGGTTCGGCCTGTTCGAAGGCCATCGCCTGATCGATCCCGCCGCCATGCCCGGCCTGCTGCCCGACCCGGCCGCCGCCAGCGTCGAACCGCCCGCGCCGCTGATCGACGAGGCCGCCTATCGCGCCGCCTTCGCCCGGGTGCAGGACTTCATCCAGGCCGGCGACATCTACCAGGTCAATCTCACCTTCCCCAGCGCGGTGCGCTTCACCGGCGACCTTCTCTCGCTCTACGGCGCGATCCGGCCGCGCCAGCGCGCGGGCTATGGCGGCATCATCCGCACCGGCGCGCATAATATCCTGTCCTTCTCGCCCGAACTTTTCTTCACCAGCGTGCGCGGGCAGCTGACCGCGCGGCCGATGAAGGGCACCGCCCGGCGCGTGGCCGATCCCGCGCGCGACGCCGCGCTCGCCCGCGACCTTGAACAGGACATCAAGCAGCGCGCGGAAAATCTCATGATCGTCGACCTGCTGCGGAACGATCTCTCGCGTGTGTCGCGCGCCGGCACGGTGACCGTGCCCGACCTCTTCCATGTCGAAACCTATCCGACCGTTCACCAGATGGTCTCGACGGTGCGGGCGCGGCTGCTGCCGGGCCTGTCGCCCGTCGACATATTGCGCGTCCTCTTTCCCTGCGGATCGATCACCGGCGCGCCCAAGATCCGGGCGATGGAGATCATTGACGCGGTCGAGGCCTTCCCGCGCGACATCTATACCGGCACCATGGGGTGGATCGATCCCAATGGCGACGCTGCCTTCAATGTTGCCATTCGCACCATTTGGGCCGAAGAAGGCAGCGGAGAGGGGCGCCTGGGCCTGGGATCCGCCGTCGTCGCGGACTCCGACGCAGCGTCGGAATGGGCTGAATGTCTGGCGAAGGGGCGCTTCCTCACGGCGGGCGCATGATGGGTCAAGGGGGCTTGAATAGTTTCGATGTCATTGGCTGACGGACGGTTCGATCTGCTCGAAACCATGGCCTTCGATCCCGTGGACGGCATCAGGCTGCTTGAAATGCATCTGGAACGGCTGAAGGCCAGCGCGACCGCGCTGGATTTCGTCTTCGACCGCCATGATGCCCGCAACGAACTGCAGGCCGCGACCTTCCGCCTGCGCGAACGCAGCCGGCTGCGGCTGCTCGTCTCGCGGCGCGGATCGGTGGCGATCGAGGTGCGCGAACATCGCACCTGGCCGCAGGCGATCATGCAGGTGGCGATCGTGCCGCGCCGCACCCCGGCCGACGACCCGCGCCTTGTCCACAAGACGACCGATCGCGCCTTGTATCGCGATGCCCTCAAGCGGGGCGGCACCTATGAAGTGCTGATGACCGACGACCAGGGCTATCTGACCGAGGGTTGCTTCTCCTCCATCTTCGTCGAGCGCGGCGACAAGCTGGTGACGCCGCCCCTGGCGCGCGGCCTGCTGCCGGGCGTGCTGCGCCGCAGCCTGATCGAGATGGGCGAGGCGGTCGAGGAGGACCTGAAGCCCCGCGACCTGGAAAAGGGCTTCTTCATCGGCAACGCCGCGCGGGGCATGGTGGCGGCGACGCTGGTGAAATAGCCTCGACCGGCTCGTCACCCCAGCGCAGGCTGGGGTCTCGGGCCCTGTGGCGCTCCATCTCCCGAGACTCCAGCCTCCGCTGGAATGACGAAGGGAAATATGCCGTCAAGCCGCCCCAACTCCCGGTTGCCCCTGTCGGCGATGCGCTTTAAGGAGCCTCCCGTTCGCGCCTGCGCGGACTCAAGGGATCCATGAGAAAGAGTGTCACGATGAGCCAGACTTCCGCTGCCCTCGGTCGCATCCAGCCCTCCGCCACCCTGGCGATGAGCGCGCGGGTGAACGCCCTCAAAGCCGAAGGCGTCGATGTCATTGGCCTCTCGGCGGGCGAGCCCGACTTCGACACGCCCGATTTCGTCAAGGAAGCCGGCATCGCCGCGATCCGCAAGAACCTCACGCGCTACACCGACGTCGACGGCACCGCCGAACTCAAGGACGCGGTCGCCTTCAAGTTTAACCGCGACAACGGCCTTGTCTACAAGCGCAGCCAGATCAGCGTGAATTCGGGCGGCAAGCACACGCTGTTCAACGCGCTGGTCGCGACCGTCGACGTGGGCGATGAAGTCATCATCCCCGCGCCCTACTGGGTCAGCTATCCCGACATCGTGAACTTCGCGGGCGGCACCCCCGTCTTCATCGAGGCGCCCGCCAGGCAGGGTTACAAGATCACCCCGGCGCAGCTCGACGCCGCGATCACGCCCAAGACCAAGTGGATCATCCTGAACTCGCCCTCCAACCCCTCGGGCGCGGCCTATTCGGCCACCGAACTCAAGGCATTGGGCGAAGTGCTGCTGCGCCATCCCCATGTGCTGGTGATGACCGACGACATGTATGAGCATGTCTGGTATGCGCCCACGCCCTTCGCCACCATCGCGCAGGTCTGCCCGGAGCTTTATGAGCGCACCCTGACCGTCAACGGCTGCTCCAAGGCCTTCTCCATGACCGGCTGGCGCATCGGTTTCGCCGGTGGCCCCGAATGGATCATCAAGGCGATGGGCAAGCTGCAGTCGCAGTCGACCTCCAACCCCTGCTCGATCAGCCAGGCGGCCGCCGTCGCCGCGCTGACCGGCGAGCAGGACTTCCTGGAGGAACGCAACGGCGCCTTCAAGAAGCGCCGCGACATGGTCGTCTCGATGCTGAACGACGCGCCGGGCCTCGACTGCCCGGTGCCCGAAGGCGCCTTCTACGTCTATCCAGACGCCAGCGGCGTCATCGGCAAGACCACGCCCAAGGGCCAGCTGATCGACAGCGACGAGACGCTGATCGGCTATTTCCTCGACGAAGCGAAGGTCGCGGCGGTCCATGGCGCCGCCTTCGGCCTCTCGCCCGCCTTCCGCATCAGCTATGCGACCTCGGAAGAGGTGCTGGCCAAGGCGTGCACCCGCATCCAGGAAGCCTGCGCCGCGCTGAAGTGATGTAATCCTCCCCAAGCTCGCTTGGGGAGGGGGCATTTGCACAGCAAATGGTGGAGGGGCAAAGGCGCGCGACGCCGCCCTCATCATCACATTTTCGGAAACGGAATATTTCCCCCGCGCCGTCTTGCAGATGGAACGGGGGCCTTTATATCCCGTTGCGAACCGAAACTGGCTTTTCGGTCGGCCCGTTAAGCCGCCGCTCAGCCAAACTCTGTTAATTGGCCAATTCCTTCATGGAATCGGCATGACAAGGAACCCGCGCCGTGACGCAATTCCTGAAATCCGACCTGTTCCTGCGCTTTCTGGGCGGGTTCGTCGTCGGCGCCATCGCCATGTTCGCGCTGCAGCCCAGCGATCCGCCGGCGCTCACCAGCCCGGCCATGGCCTCCACCAGCGCCGCGGCGGCGCCCAGCGATCATGCGACGCTCTGACGGCATAGCCCTCGCTTTCCTGGCGGCGCTCGCCGTCGCCTCTCCCCTGCGCGCCGAACGTCCCGTCCTCGCGCCGGCGCCCAGCATCGACGCACCGCCCGCCCGTCAGCTCGACACCGCCGTCTTCGCCGGCGGCTGCTTCTGGGGCGTCGACGGCGTCTTCTCCCATGTGAAGGGCGTCCGCTCCGCCACCTCGGGTTTCGCCGGCGGCCCGCCGCGCATGAAGGTCGATTATGAGCGGGTGAGCGAAGGCGACACCGGCTATGCCGAGGCCGTGCGCGTCACCTATGACCCGCGCCAGGTCAGCTATGGCACGCTGCTGCGCATCTTCTTCTCGGTCATCGCCGATCCGACCACGCTCAATTATCAGGGTCCCGACCACGGCACCCAATATCGCAGCGCGCTCTTCCCCCTGAACCCCGGCCAGGACAAGGCGGCCCGCGCCTATCTCGCCCAGCTCGGCAAGGCGGGCCTGTGGCGCGGTGCGATCGTCACCCGCGTCGAACCCTTCACCGGCTTCCAGGCCGCCGACGCCTATCATCAGGATTTCCTGACCC
>DATEJA010000014.1:0-8151 GCA_035278405.1 Sphingobium sp.
GGCGGTACGCCCCGCATCGATGCGACCCCCGACGGCACCGGCATGTTCAAGGTGGAGGTGCGCTACGACATGAGCGGATCGCCGCTGATGCGCTACGCCAGCTTCATCCCCCTGCCCTCCACCACGCTCGCCGCGACGGTCGTCGTCACCAACGGCAGCTATTGAAAGATCGACAAAGCGGGCCCAAAATCCCACCCATGCTCCTGCGAAGGCAGGAGCCCAGTTGAAACGCCCGACTGGCCTCCTGCCGTCCTAAGCCCGCCCAAGCCGATCCAACAGCGGCTTCACAACGACAACAGTCTCCCTTTTTGCGCACACGCAAAAAGGCTCAAACCACCGCCCGCACCGCCAGGATCGTCTCGCGCAATCGGATGAACAGCTCGTCCAAGTCGGCATCGTCTGCAATGCTAAGGTCCACCGTCACGCCGCCGCTGCGTCCCGGCCGCACCCGCCCGACACGCGCGCCGCCGGCCACGATCGGCAGGTCAGCCCCCTCCTCCGCTGCGCGCGGCGCCGCCGCCTCGCGCAGTCGCGCCAGCACCAGCGCCGACGACAGCATCGCCTCCTTGCCGACAGCGCGCCGCTGCTGCTCTTCCCCGATCCGCCGCGCCGCCGCGATCACCGCCGCGCGCTGCTCGGGCCGTCGCAGCAGCGGGGTCAGCAGTTCGGAATAGCGCACCTTCAGTTCCTCGCGCGTGGCGAAGGCATCGACCACCTCGTCGGGCAGCTGGGCCAGCGCCAGCAGCCGGCTCAACTGGCTGTTGGACAGGCTCAACGCCTCGGCCATGCGCGACTGCACGCCGCCATAGAAGCGGTCGACCGCCGCCTGATAGCTGCGCGCCCGCTCCAGGTCGCAAATATCCGCCCGCTCGCGATTCTCGATATCGGCCAGGCGAAAGGCTTCCTCGTCGGACAGGTCGACGACCAGCGCCTGCAGCCGCAGTTCGGGCCGGCCATGATGGTTGAGCCAGTCGATCGCGAAGCGCCGACGGCTGCCCACCAACAGTTGATAGCGCCGCTCCGATCCGGGTGGGTTGAGCCGCACCAGCACCGGGATGCGATTGCCCCCCTCGGCCGCGATCGAATCGATCAGCGAGCGGCAGCTTTCCGCGTCCAGCCCCGGCTGGTCGCGCGGATTGCCATCCCACACGCTGCAATCGTCCGGCCGGATCAGCAGCGGCGCGCGGCTGTCCAAGCCCTCCTGCGTCAGGCTCGTCAGCCGCTCGTCCAACCGGGCGAGCGCATCCTGGCCCATGCCATCGCGCCGCGCGCCCGCCGGCTCATGCGACAAAGTCGCCAACAGGTCCCGGATGAAGCCCGCCATCTTGTCTCCCTTCTTCCCGATCGCGCCTGACATAGCGCCGGATCGGGGCGATCACCCCCGCAATTGCATCCATTTCGGTGCGAACGGGCGGGTTCAGAAGCGCCGGCTGACCGTCAGCATCCCCGCATGGACATGGCGGTCGGACGCGAATTCGCCGCCATAGCCCAGGCGGAAGGCGGTGCGGCTGCGCAGCGTCGCGGTGACACCGGCGTTCACCAGCGCCGCGTCACGCGCCAGCCGCGCGGGCTGCAGCACGAAGACCGGCAGGTCGCGCGCGGCGAAGCGTGCCTCGATCCGGCTGTCGGGTCGGCCGCGCAGCTCGCGCTGCCATTGCGCGTCGACGGTCGGCCGGATCGCCCAGCCGCCCCTCTCCACCGTCACCGACGCCCGCGCGCCGATCGCGCCCCGCAGCGACCGGGTGCGATAGGGCGCGACCTCCAGCGCCGCCACCCCCTCGCCTTCGCGGAAGCCGCCAATGTCGGCATGGCGATAGTGCAGCCCTGCAAAGGGCTGGACCCGCACCCGCCCGGCGCGCAGCAGCCCGCCCGCTTCGACCCCCGCCGCCCAGCCGTCGCCATCCGCCGCCGCGCGCAGCCGATCGGCAAAGCCGCTCCACGCCACCTGTCGCCGCAGCTTGAACTCGGAAAAATTATAGGCCCCCGTCGCATCCACATAGAAGCGGCCGTTGGCATAGCTCGCATAGGGGCCGATCCCGCTGTTGAAGTCGGTGATGCGCGGCCGCTGCGCCGGATCAAGCCGGGCGTCGATGCCGTCAATGCCCAGGCTCGCGCCGACGATCAGGCCCGGCACCGGGCTGACGTCGATCGCGAAGCGGATCGAGCGGCTGTCGGATTTCGCCTCCGGCCGATCCACCCCGCCCTCATAACGCGCCTGGCGGATGCCGCCGGTCAGCATCATGTGGATGGTGCGATCGCCGCGCGCCGGCACCCCCGCCGGCGCGTCCATCGCGATGCTGCGGCGCTCGGCCAGATAGGCGCGGATCTCGCGATCGGCCGCGTCCATCGACTGGATCGAAAGGCGCGGCAGCAGCGCATAGCTGCGCGCGGACAGCTGCCCCAGCGCATCGGCCCGCGCCGCGCCGCTCGGCAAGGCATCGATGCTCGCCAGCATCGCCCCACGCTCACCCGTCGCGGGCACGGCCGCGCTGTCGATCGCCGCCGCGACCGCCGCTTCGCCCGCCGTCGTCGCATAGGGAGCATAAGGCGCCGCCGCGACGGGCTGCGCCACGGTCAGCAAAGCTGTCAGCCCCGCGACCATGGCCGCGCGCAATGGGAAGGTGAATGGAAACAAGATCGATACCCCTTTGGTCATGATGTTTTTGCGTGCACGCAAAAGCGCGCGCTATCGTAGCGCGACGTGGCGCCGCCCCGGCTCCCGCTGCTGGAAAAGGCTGTTGAACGCCGCCAGCGACGCGACGCTGTCGCCATAGCCGGCGTTCAGCCAGCCGCGCCGCAGGCTGGGCCGGCCGAGATGCGATCCGGCCACCCATTGCGCGCCCTCCTCCACCGCCAGATGCAGGTGCCAGGGCGATTCGATGCCATCGACGATCACCGTCGGGCTCACCGTCCGGGCAAGCCCCAGCAGATGGCCGACGCGCATCCGGTTGCGCTCCGACTGATAGGCGGTGTGCATGAACGGCCCGTCCAGCTTCACCACATCGGGCGACAACGCCAGCAGCTGCCCGATCGACGCATGGCCCGACCCGAAGCGCGCTACCGATATCCGCACGCCCAGCCCCCGCAGCGCCCGGACAAAGGCCAGCGCGTCACGGAAACAGGCCATGCCGCTATTGTCGGCAATCTCCACCACCAGCCGCCGGCCCAGGCCCGGCTCCCGCCGCAGCCGGTCGAGCAGATCGCTCCACCCCGCGGCTTCGCCATGCAGGTTCAGCGACAGGCTCTGGCTGGAAATCGCGACCGACAGGCAGCTCGCCGGGTCGGCCTCCAGCTCGTCCAGCACGTCCGACAGCATCTGCCGGTCGAGCAGATGCGCCAGGCCCAGCCGTTCCAGCGCACCATAAGCCTCGGCACAATCCATCGGCTCGCCCCGGTCGCCGACGCGCCGCAGCAGCGCTTCATGATAGAGGATGGTGCCGGGGTCCTGCGGTCGCGCCACCGGCCGCCAGCTCAGGAACGCCGCGCCGCGCCGGACCAGCGTCAGCAGCCGCGCCGCCGCTTCCATATCCTTGCGGTAATGGGTCAGCCCCTCGTCCGATCGCGCGAGCGGCATGTCCGGCAGCGTGGAGGCCGCCAGCCGCGCCCGCGCCAGCCCCTGCCGGCTGCGCCCGCTCACGGCATCGCCCGCTTCGCCCGCGCCCGCATAGCCCGCCGACACCGACAGCAACAGATCGACATCGCCGCAGCGGAACGGATCGGCGCTCAGCACGCAGCAAAGCGCATCGACCAGCGCGCCCATCGGCAGGCCCTTCATCACCGGCTGGCGCGCGGTCAGTTCGATCTCGTCCTGCTCGATCCGCTGCAGCTGGATGCGGCCCAGATGCCGTTCGGCCGCGCGGCGCAGATGCTCGACCGCGCCCCGCGCGGCGGCGCTGCCATAAGCGGCCTCGATCGCCAGGAAATTGTTGAGGCGGATGACCAGCAGATGGTCGGCTTGATCGATGATGGTCAAGATGATCCCTTTCTTGCCGAAGCCGGCTCGCAGCAGAGGGAAAAGCAGGGGTTCAAGGAGGCGGCGCGCCCAGCCGCCCCCTCTCCCCACCGCCGCGTCCGGTCCTGTGGCGCGGCGGTTGGCGAAGGCGCGCCGGCGCTTGGGGGCAAGCCGGCGCGCATCTCCGTCATCGGCCAAGCAGGCCGCCGATCAGGCCGGTCGTTCCGCTGCCCTGGGTGACGGGCGCCAGCACGCTGTCCACCACCCCGGTCACCGGCGCCAGCGCCGATCCGGTGCCGGTGCCGCCGGTGGCGCCGCCCAGCAGCGATCCCACCACTCCCGTCACGGGGGCGAGCGGCGATGTTTCGCTCCCGCCCGGCGCGGTCGGGGCGGTGGGCGCCAGGCTGTTCACCGTGTCGAGCAGCGGCGACACCAGGCTGTCGACCGCCGCCGTCACCGGCGCCACGATCGGCGCAACGGCGGTGGTGACCTGATCGACCGCCGCGCCCGCTTGCGGCCCCAGCAGCGATCCGGCGAGGTTGCCGACCGGCTGCAATCCGGCTTCCACCGCCGCCGTCGTCGTCGGCAGCGTCACGTCGGCGATCGTGCCCTGCGTCAGCACGTCGGCGGTCAGCAGCTGCCCCTGGGCGGGCGCAGTGCTGGACGGCAGAAGGTTGACGCCGGCCAGCGTGTCACTGGTCGAAGCGCCGCCCACCACATTGCCGCCGACATTGCCGGTCACCAGCGACCCGCCCAGCAGGCCAGCCTCGCCGCCGCCCCCGGTCAGCGCACCAACCGCCGTTTCGACCAGGCCGGTAACGGGCGCCAGCGCGCCATTGTCGCCGACCAGCGGCCCGGTCACCGGCGCCAGCGCGCCGTTCACCGTATCGAGCAGCGGCGTCGCCACCTGTCCCAATGTCGACGTCACGGTCGCGACCGTGGGCGCCAGGCCGTCGGTCAGCTGCGTCACCGTGCCCCCGACCTGTGTGCCGAGCAGGCTGCCCGCGAGCGTCCCCACCGGCGCCAGGCCCTGCTGCACCTGCTGCGTCGTGGTCGGCAGCGCGACCTGCGCCACCGTGCCATCGCCCGTCAGCAGGTCGACGGTCGCGACAGATCCCGTTGCCGGCGCTGCGCCTGGCAGCACATTGACGCCCAGCAGCGTGCCAGGACCGCTCGGGCCCGACACGACCTGATCGCCCAGCGACACGCCGATCAGCGACCCGGTCGTGGTCGGGCCGGTGGGGCTGGTGGGGCCGGTTGGCCCGGTAGGACCCGTCGGCCCACTGGGGCCGGTGGGACCCGAAGGGCCGCTCGGGCCGCCCGGGCCAGCGGGACCGGCAGGACCACCCGGACCAGCAGGACCGCCCGGACCAGCAGGGCCGGTCGGACCATCCACGCCGCCGGGGCCCGTCGGGCCGCTCGGCCCCGATGGACCCGCAGGCCCGGTCGGACCAGTCGGCCCACCAGGGCTTGTCGGGCCGCTGGGTCCGGAAGGCCCGCTCGGGCTCGTCGGCCCGGTGGGACCGCTTGGACCGGAGGGTCCCGAAGGCGTCTGACCGCCGCCCGCGCCGATGTCGAAGCCCACGCCGTCAGCGCAGGCGCTCAGCAGGAAAAGCGGGATCGCGGTGGCGCCGAGCAGATAGCGCCGACCAGACCGGATCGGTCCTTGGAAAGCCATTGAAAAATTCTCCCTGTTTCACAGCGAACTGTTCGCAACGCCCCCAGGCTAAGCATGGCAAAGCCTTCCGGCGCGTTCAGAAATCGCCGATCCGGTTACATCCGTTCCGGAAGGGCCGAGGGAGGGAAAGGCAGGCCCGCAAAGGCCGTTCGCTGATACGCAAAGGGCCTGCAAAGGGCGGATAATCGGGATAATCTGGCATGGCCGGAGGGGGAATCGCCCGTTGTGCCAAGGTGCAATGCGCAAACATTCAGGCGCAGCGTTCAATCCAGAACGGTTACTTCTCCGCCCCTCACTCCCTTTCCCCTCAAGGGTCGAACAGAGGCCCGTGTCTCTGTTCGACGCTGGGGAGAGGGGGGCGAGCGCAGCGAGCCTCCAACCCCACCCCTCACCGCCAACGCGGCCCCTCCACCCAGGTTACCAGGCTCCGCCGCACGCCGCGCGTCACCGGCAGCACCCGATGCTGAAGGAAGGAGGGAAAGATCAGCATGCTCCCACGGGGCGCAAAGGTCGCGCCCGGTTGCTGCACGCAGAAAAATTCGAATGCGCCGCCCGCATAATCGTCCGGCTCCGACAGCTGCACCACGACCGACAGCTTGCGGTCGAAGGGGCGCGGCGACTCCAGCCACACATCCTGGTGCCAGTCATATTTGCCCTGGCGCGTGCCATGATATTCGGTGAACTGCAGCTCGTAGGGCGCGACGATCTCGACACCGAAATTGGTGCGGTTGGACGCCTCGACAAATTGCATCAGCCGCTGGACGATGTCCTTTTCCCGATGCGGGTCGAACCAGCGGACCGTCGAGGATCGATAGGCTTCGTCGCTGCGGCTGCCCTTGTCGAACCCGACCGTCGCCGCCTCGTCGGCATAGAGTTCCGCCCGCCGCATGATCGCGTCACATTCGGCGTCCGTCAGCGCGGACGGCCAGACCTCCCACACATTGTTCATGGCACCGCCACTTTCCTGCTGTCGAACGGATGAAAAGGGCTTTTGCGTACACGCAAAAAGGCGTCAGAAGGCGCGGCCCAGGCTGAAGAAGAGGCGCGCCTTGCGCCCATCGCCGTTGTCGGGCCGCTTCACCGGCACCGCGATTTCCGCGCTCGCCCGCCATTGCCGGCCGATCGCGACCCGCACGCCGCCGCCGACCGAGGCCAGCGACAGGTCCTCGGCGGCCAGGCGATAGGCCGGCCGGGCCACCGCATGCGCGACAGCGCCGTCGGCATAGACGAACAGCGCGGCCTCCTTCAACGGCGGCGCCTTGGCGGGCAGCGTCCAGCTCAGCTCCGCGGCGCCCGCGATCGCCTGTTCGGCCGTGCGCGTCCCCAAGCGAAAGGCCATGCCCGCCCCGCGCCCGCCCAGCGAAAAACGCTCCGTCACCGGCAGCCGGTCCCGGGAATATTGCCCCCGCGCCGACAGCCGCAGCGACAGGTGCTTCGACAGGCCGCGCACCGCCACCGCCTGGACATTCGCCTTGGTAAAGCCGCTTTCGGAAAAGCCGACAAAGGGCTTGGCGCCCAACAGCTTCACCCCCCGGCTGACGACGGCGGATACCGCCTCGCCGCTCTGCCCCTCGGCCCGCGACCAGGACGCGCCCAGGCGCAGCGCGCGCGACCGATAGTCGCCGAACCGCAGGTCGAGGAAGTAATTGCTGCTGTCCACGCCATCCAGCGAGGCGCTGACCGACAGGTTGGTCCGGTTCGACCGGATCAGCGCATGGCTGACCGTCACCCCCGCCAGCGTCGCCTCCCCTTCGATCGCCCCGTCGCGCGATCGGGTCGCGACATGGGCGATCTGCCCCGTCAGGCCGGTCCCGTTGCTGCCGATCGGCGTGCTGTGGCTCAGCGCATAATATTGGTAGCGGTCGGGGTAGAAGGGCAGATAGCCCGCCACCCTTGTGCTGTCGCCTTCGCGCAGCAGCCCGTTCACCGTGACCGCCAGTTGCGCCTGCACCCCGTCGACGACATTGCTGACGCCGCTATTGTCGATGGTGATGCCGATCCGCATTTGCGTGCGCTTGACGATCAGGTCCAGCGTCAGCTCGCCCGGCTGCCCGCTCTGCTTGACCTGCGCGTCGACCGTCTGGCCCGGAATGTCGCGCAGCAGCCCCAGCGATCGTTCCAGCACTGACTTGCGTAGCGGCGTGTCGCGCATGATCCGCCGCATCTGCGCCTGGATCAGCCGGGTCGGCATGCTGGGCGACAGGCCGACCAGCCGATAATCCTTCACCCGCCCCTCGATCACGCGCACGATCAGCTGCCCGCCCGCCGGGATCTGCGCCGGAATGGACACGGCGTAGAAGGCGATGTCGCTACGCGCATAGGCATCGCCCACCGCCTTCGCGACCGCCTGCAGCGTGTCGCGGGTCAACGGCCGGCCGACCAAGGGCGCAACCGCCGCGTCGAGCAGCGCCACCGGCAGCGACGCGCCCATATAGCGCACCCGGGTCAGCGCGACGCTTGCCGCCGGATCGGCCGGCGCCGTGACGCTGACCGCCGGAGCCGGCGCGGCGGCCGGCGGCGC
>DATEJA010000015.1:0-14060 GCA_035278405.1 Sphingobium sp.
ACGCCCGAAACGGAGCATAGCAGCCATTATTTCTGGGCGATCGGCCGGACCAACCGCATCGACGACGCGGAGATGACGGCCCGCGCCGCCGCCATGGTCAACAAGGTCTTCACCACCCAGGACGCCCCGATGATCGAGGCGCAGCAGGAGGCGCTGGGCGAGAATACCGACTTTCTCGACCAGAAGCCGATCATCCTGAAGGCCGATGCCGCAGGCGTGCTCGCGCGCCGCACGCTCAAGCGCCGCATCAAGCAGGAACAGGGCGAAGCGGACACGGTGGCCATCGCCACCGCAGCGGAATAACAATCGACATCGAAAACATCACCGCGCGCCGGGCGGACGCTCGCGCGCGCGGACAGGAGAGCGTGGATGGCGGGATATAAGTTCGTCGTGCTGAGCAGCCCGGTTGCGGGGCGCGAGGATGAATATAATGACTGGTACAGCAACCGTCATCTCGCCGACATCGTCGCCATTCCCGGCTTTTCGGCGGCGCAACGCTTCGCTCTCCATTCGACCCGGCTGGGCGAGGTGAAGCAGAAATATCTCGCCATCTACGAAATGGAGGTGGCTGATCTGGACGCGGCGCGGCAGGCGATGAACGCCATCAGCCAGACGGAAATGGAAATCAGCGAGGCGCTTGACGGCGAAAGCATCGCCACAGCCCTGTTCGAATCCTGCGCGCCCGATCAGTCCGCCGAGGGCGCGGAGGCGGGGCCGTTCCGCATGCTGGCGATGACCAACGCGGCCGATGGGCGTGATGCCGACTTTAACCAATGGTATGACGGCACGCATGTCCCCGAACTGCTCGCGGCCGGCGGCTATGCGTCGGCGGAACGCTATCGCAAGCGCGATACGCTGACCGGGGGATTCGACCATGACTATCTCGCGGTCTACAGCCTGTCGGGCAAGGACTGGCCGTCGGTCGAGCGCGATATGCAGAAGGCGGCGGCCGTACCGCTGACCCTGTCCGACGCGGCGCGGATGGACACGATCCGCCTCGCCACCTACGAAGCCTGTTGCCCCCGCGTGATGGCGCCGGCCTGACCTGTCGCCAGCCGACGGGACCCGTCGCGGGCGGTGATTTATGCGCCCGCACGGGACTGCGCTCCTGCCTTCGCAGGAACACGGCGCGCTTGGGTGATTAGGCTGAAGTGCCTAGAGTCCGATTTCGACCCAGCCGTCCTGGACCCGGACCGGATAGGTTTCGATCGGCTCGGTCGCCGGAGGATTGATCGGCCGGCCGGTCGCCAGGTCGAAGCGGGCGCCGTGCATCGGGCAGGAGACCCAGCCGCGCCGGACCATCCCACATTCCAGCTTTTCGTCCGCGTGGGAGCAGCGGTTCGCCACGGCGAAGAAGTTGCCCTTGCTGTGGCAGAGCAGCACGGATCGGCCGTCGACTTCCAGCGCCAGACTGGCTTCGGCGGCGAGGTCTTCGGAACGGATGGCGCGGTGAAACTGAGGTGCGTCGCTCATGGGGCAGGGCGATAGAGAGGAAGCGGAGGAAAGGAAAGGGCCGGATGGATGGACAGGCGCCTCATCCACCCGGCACAAGATCTCATTCGCCGACGCGGAAGAAGCGGCGGGCGTTTTCACTGATGATGAGATGCTTTTCGTCTTCGGGCACGCCTTCGAACAGGCGGTCGATCCATTGCATCGATTCGGGGAAGGTGGTTTCCGAATGGGGATAGTCGGATGACCACATCACATTCTTCGCGCCGGGAAGATTGCGGTTCTCGATCGCGACGCGGTCGTGAATGAACGACGCCCAGACATTCTGTTCCATATAATAGCTGGGGGGATGCTGGATCTTGCTGCCGATCCAGAAGCGCTGCTTTTCCCAGGTCCGGTCCATATAGTCGGCCGCGAAGCCCATCCAGCCGCCGCCCGATTCGATGGTGCCGTAGCGCAGCTTGGGGAAGCGATCGAACACACCGCCGAAGATCAGGATCGACACGGGTTCGGACATGGCGAACTTGCTGGCGAGCATGTCGGACAGCAGGCGGGTCTTGTCTTCAAAGCGCGTGGCCCGGGCGCCCAGATGGATGGTGAGCGCGATGTCATGGTCGACGGCGGCCGCCCAGAAACGGTCGAATTGCGGCTGGTCGAACTGCACCTCCGACCAGGGGTCGCCGGTCAGCGCGGCGGCCTGCGCCGCCATCTGCGCGCTGGCGCCCGTCGGCATGCTGGCCGTGGTCGAATTGGCGCGCTGGGGGAAGGCCGGGATGTTGACGGCGGTGAAGCCCATTTCGGCGACTTCGTGCAGCATCTGGATCGATTCATCGACGTCGCGCATCGGCAGATAGGCGACTCCGCACAGGCGGTTGCGGTCTGTGTCGCAGAAATCCTTGAGATAGCGATTATAGGCGCGGAAGCTTTCATAATAGAGGTCGATATTGGCGGTGCCGAGCGGGCCGCCGCCATAGAGGACGGCGGCGTCGATCCCGTCCTTGTCCATGTCCTCAAGGCGGGCATGGGCGTCGAAATTGCCCTTGAGCACGTCGTCGACGCGCCCTTCCATCTTCCACTCCTCGGCTTTCTTGCCAGCGAGCGCGTTCATGAGGTTGACCTTACGCCGGCGCCCTTCGAACACGATATAGTCGGCGTCGTCGGCATGTTCGATCTTGGGGGCGAGGTCGCGCAGACGCTGTGGCAGATAATCCGCCCAGAATGTATGGGGTGGGTTGAGATGCTGGTCCGCGTCGACTGTCCGATATTTCACGGTGGCGCCGGTCGCCGGCCGGTTCAGTTCCATCGTCTTGCTCATGCCATCTCTCCAGGCTTTCGCGCGAAAATGATGCCGTCGCGCGATTTCATCCTCAATCCCGGTTCACGTCGCCCGATTTTCGAGTCAAATAGTGAACGCGATTCGAATATATCAGAAGCAGGGGCGAGGCAACTCGCCGGAGTCGGGGGAAGAGGCTGAGCGGACAGGCGCGTGGGACAATCCGTCCTGACCCGCCGCGCAATCAGGCATCGCCTTTGGCGCTGTCGCGGACTATATTATTTGAAATTTAGTAGAGGATCTCATGGCAGACTATTCCGAACCGCCGGTCAAGGCCGTCCCGTTCCCGGTTACCGACCCGGAACGTATCCCCGCCAAGCGCTATTATGACGAGGCGTTCTACAAGCTGGAAAATGAAAAGCTCTGGCCGCACGCCTGGCAGATGGCCTGCCGCGTCGAACAGCTGCCCAATGTCGGCGACTGGATCGAATATAGCAATCTGGGCAAGTCGGTCATCGTCGTGCGCACGCGCGAGGGGATCAAGGCCTATCACAATGCCTGCCGCCATCGCGGCGTGAAGCTGGCCAACGGCGCGGGCAATTGCGAGAAGAAGGGTTTCACCTGCCCGTTCCATGGCTGGCACTGGAACATGGAGGGCGAGAATACCTTCGTCTATGGCCGGCCGCTGTTCAGCGAGCATCAGCTCGACCAAGCCGACCTCGATCTGCCGCATGTCCGCACGGAAGAGGCGCTGGGCTGCGTCTTCATCAATTTCGATGACGAGGCCTTGTCCTTCCGCGAGAGCATCGGCCCTGTGGTCGAGCGGCTGGAAGCGCATAATCTGCACAAGACCCATGCCGAATGGTGCTATGCCACCGAACTGCCGTCGAACTGGAAGCTGGCGATGGAAGCGTTCATGGAGGCGCTGCATGTCATGCGGACCCATCCGCAGCTCTACGCCACCGCCGCCGCCATGTTCGCGCCCCGCTATGAACGGTCGCGCTCGGCCGAGATGGAGCGATCCTATTCGGCGGGCGATGAAGTCGACGTCCGCGAAACGATCGCGGCCTATGTCGACTATCTGGAAGTGATCAGCGACGGCATGGCCGGCATGTGTCACGCCAAGGACGTCGCGACCGCCAAGTCGCTGGTCGATGCCGAAATACCGGGCGATCCGGCGAAGGCTTTCCTGACCTGGCTGGGCATGCTGAACGCGGCGGTGACGAAGGAAGGGCGCGAGCGCGGCGAACCCACGCCGGACCTGAACGCGGTGGCCGTCAGCCATCCGGTCAACGCGGTGGAGTTCATCTTCCCCCATGTCTTCTTCCTGCCGACGCTGTCGAGCTTCTCGGCCTATCGCATCCGGCCCACCGGCCCGGAAACCTGCCTGTTCGAGATCTGGTCGCTGACCCATTTCCCCGAAGGCGAGCGGCCGGAGCCCGTCATGGAGGCGACCTTCCTGCCCTTTGACAGCCCGGATTTCCCGCTGATCCCACAGCAGGACTATGCCAATATCCCGCTCCAGCAGCAGGGGCTGCATGCCGAAGGGTTCGACTTCATGCGCCTGAGCCGGGATACCGAAGGGCTGATCAGCAACTATCACCGGATCCTGGACGCGTGCCTGGCCGGGAAGGACCAGCGCACGATCGCCAAGGCGGTTCATCAACTGGGCGGCAATTTCGACGGGCCGGTGCTCGATCTCGACCTGTAACGACCGGCGGCGGACGCGGCACGGCGCCGCGGTCCGCCGCTGCCTTCAGGCGGCCACCGCCCGGCCGAGCGGGCGCGCGAAATAGCGGGTCGACAGGATCATCGTCGCGGCCACGATCTGAACGGCGCAGAAGACGGCGAACATGAGGTCATATTTGCCCGTCTTGTCGAACACCTCTCCTGAAAAACGGATGGCGACAGCGCCGACGACGGCGATGACAGGCAGCGACAGGCCCTGGACCGTGCCGAAGGACGCCGCGCCGAACCGATCGGCCAGCAAAGCATAGAAGACCGGCATCAAGGCCCCGGTGCTGCCGAAGCAGAGGGCCGTCGCCATCAGCACGGGATAGCTCTGGCTGAGCAGCGGGATGCAACTGAGCAAGCCCATCAGCGCGAAAATGCAGGCCAGCAGCGTCTCGCGCCTGACGCGGTCGGCGAAGATGGCGATCAGCAGCTTGCCACCGAACGACCCGGCGCCGGCGGCGGAGATCAGGCTGGCGCCCACGACCATGTCGAAGCCATTGTCCAGCGCCAGCGGCACGAGCGACACCTGGAAGCCCTGGTTGACCCCGAGCGCGAGCGCGGCGCTGACGACGATCAGCCAGAACTGGCCCGATCGCAGCAATTCGCCGACGGCGAAGACCCTTGCGGGCCCGGCGCTTTCCGCCGTAGCGGAGCCGGCCGGCGGCAGGTCCGTCATTTCGCCCGGGCCGGGACGGTCGCGAACGGTGGAAAAGAGCCCGAACAGGATCAGCCCGCTGACGCAGCCGCTGATCACCAGCGCCGCGCGCCAGCCATAGGACTGGCTGAGGAAACCGAGGATGGGCGGCATCACCGCCGCGCCGAGCGCAAGGCCCATCATCCCCAGCACCATGGCGCGGCCCCGCTGCGCCTGGAACCAACGGGCGATCAGCGTCGGCATCGTCAGATTCCCCGCGCCCTGGACGACGATGGGCAGCGGCACGAGCAGGATCAGCATGTCGAGCCAGAGCGATCGGGAGAGGCCCAGCCCCACCAGGCAGGCGCCGAGGCCCAGCGCGCTGAACAGCATGAAGGGCTTCATCGGAACCTTGTCGACAAGGCGTCCGATGATCGGCGCCGCGACCGCGCCGCCCAGGCTCAACAGGATCAGCGCGCTGTTCATGTTGGCGCGCGACAGCCCGAATTCCTGCGACACCGGAACGACGAAAAGGCCGAAGCTGGAAAAGACATTGCCCAGGACGATCATCAGCGAAATGATCGACATCGCCACGACCTGCCAACCATAATAGGGTCGTTTTATCACCACTCCGCCTCTCCCGAATCATGTAGGCTGATTATGCCTAGGATCGGGTGGGTTATCCCAGTCAGGCTCCGAACTGAAAATAAAATCCGCCCTGAAGCGATGCGCCGGGACGGGGCCAGGCGCGCTACCCTAATTTTAAATCAAGTTCGGTTTCCTGGGTTGCAGATCGGGCCGCGCCGGGCCATGGTCGCGCGCAACAGGACACAAAGGACAGGAGATGTTGCATGGCGCTGTTCACCACCATTCATCTGCACAATGTCGCCGAGGGCAAGCAGGATGATTATGCCCGCTGGTTCGACGGCGAGCATCGTGCACAGCTGGCGCAGCTGCGCGGGCTCGTCGCGGCGGATCGTTATGAGGTGACGCCCGAACAGGTGATGTCGGACATTCCGCAGCCCTGGCGGTTCGTCAGCGTCTATGATTTCGACCTGGAAAGCCCGGAGATCGACATCCCGGCGCTGGGGCCGCTGCTCGCCGATGCGCGCGATGCCGGCCTGATCGCGAAGGACGATGCCGAGCGCATCTTTACCTATCGCCTGTTCGGCGACTGGAAGGGAAGCTCCAACTGGCAGAAGGACAAGCCGCTGTCGGGCATCAGCATCATCCTCGCCAACTATACCCCTGGCCGCTACGAGGAATATCAGCGCTGGTATGACGAGGTGCACAGCGTCGAAGTGTCGAACGTGCCGGGCCATGTCGCGATGAAGCGGGGCGAGCTGACCCCGGTGCAGGTCGAACCCCGCCGCTATTGCCCCGGCGACCAGCTGGTGATGACGGGGCAGCAGACCGACGATCTGGCCTTCACCGTCAAGGATTTCGTCGCCCGCGCGATGGGGCAGAGCCCCAGCGGCGTCGCGATGGAGCCGCGCTCCAGCTCGGCTTCGACGGCGCGCACGGTGCATTATTTCCGCAAGATCAGCGGGACGCAGTTCTGGCCCGGCGGGGTTGCCTATGGCGGCGACATCTCCGCCTATCCCGGCCGGGCCTGAGCCCGCCCGCATCGCAGCCGGCCGTCGCGGAGGAGGACAATGACAGCGGGAACGGGCTATCGCCGCCGCATCCTGATCGAGCCGCAGGCGGATCGCGTGACGGCCGAGCTGGAGGACGACTATCATCGCATGGTCGTGACGCTGCGGCATGAAGCGGGCGTGGTGCAAGAGGTGCAATGCGCCATGAAGCGGGCGCCCTGGACCAGCTGTCCCGGGGCGATGGAGCAGTTGCGCGCGACGTTCACGGGGGTCGCCCTGGCCGACGTCGCGCGTCGGGGTGAGAAGCTGCAGAATTGCACCCATCTGCACGACCTCACCCTGTTCGCCGCGGCGCATGCGAAGGGCACCGCGCGGGTCGCCTACGATGTGTTCGTGACGGATCTGGCCGAAGGGCGGCGCAGGGCGATGCTGCGGCGCGACGGGGCGCTGTTGCTGGACTGGTCGCTGGAGGGCGATGAGTTCCTGACACCTGCGGATCTGGAAGGCTTGCGCCTGCGCGACCTCGGACCCTGGATCGCGGCGCAGGACGAGGCGCTGGCGGAGGCCGGACGCATCCTGCGCTGGGCCGCGATATTGGCGCACGGGCGGGAAATCGTGATCCCCGCCGGCCTGTCCGCAACGGCCTTCCCATCGGGAAGCTGCTACACCTTCCAGCCCGAGCGCGCGCGCGACGCCACAAGGCTGGAAGGGGCGGACATCGACTTCAGCCTGCCCGGTGCCGAGCCGATGCAGGACCGCGCCGACGCCTTCCCCGCCGTGCCGGCTGGCAAGGCGGGATAATGGCGAGGATCGACCGGGACAGGCTGAAGGCGGGGGCCTTCCCCGTTCTCACGACGGTCGACACGCGCTTTGCCGATCTCGACGTGCAGGGGCATGTCAACAATAGCGCGGCCGTCACCCTGCTGCAGGAAGCGCGCGCGCAGTTGCACCGCGTTGCGCAACTGGCCGAACTGCGGGAGGGCTTGCGGCCGATGATCGCGGGCCTGTGCGTCGAATATGCGGCGGAAATCCATTATCCCGGGCCGCTCGACATCCATGGCGGCATACTTTCCCTGGGGAGGACATCCTACGTCATCGGCCAGGTGGCAAGGCAAGCGGGGCGCGATTGTCTTTATGCCGAGGTCGCGGTAGCACTGGCGGACGAAAATGGGCCGGCACCACTTCCCGTGGCGCTGCGCGAAAGTTTCGAAAAGCTGAAGATCCGCTAAGGGTCGGGCGGAGGGGGAGGCGGGCGCACCGCGCCGGTCATGAAGGAAGGGTTGCCTGGAATGGACACGGAAGCAGCGGCTCCACGGGGGCGCCAGCCGATCGCGCTGCTAGGGCCGCTACAGGAAAGCCGTTCCTTCCGGCTGATGTGGACGGCGGGGCTGCTCGCCAATCTTGGGCAGTTGATCCAGAATGTCGGCGCAGCCTGGGAGATGACCCGGCTGACCGGATCGGCCGAGATGGTCGCGCTGGTGCAAAGCGCGGCCATGCTGCCGCTGATGCTGGTGGCGCTGCCCGCCGGCGCGATCGCCGACATGTTCGACCGACGCAAGGTCGCGATCTGCGGCCTCGCCTTTGCCGGGATCAGCGCCGCCCTGCTGACGGTCGCGGTGCTGCTGGGGCTGACCAGCCCGGCGCTGCTGCTGGGGTCCTGCTTCCTGATCGGGACGGGGGTGGCGCTCTACGCGCCGGCCTGGCAGTCTTCGGTCAGCGAGCAGGTGAGCGCCACCCATCTGCCGGCCGCCATCGCGCTCAATTCCATCAGCTATAATGTCGCGCGCAGCGTGGGGCCGGCGATCGGCGGCATCCTGCTGGCGTCGTTGGGCGCGGCCGCCGCCTTCGGCGCCAATGCGCTGTTCTATGTGCCGCTGATCGTCGCGCTGCTGGCCTGGCGCCGCACCCCGACGCCGTCACGCCTGCCCGCAGAGCATATTGGCCGGGCGATCGTGTCGGGTGTGCGCTATGTCTTCCATTCGCCGCCGATCCGCGCGGTCCTGACCCGCACCTTCCTGGGCAGCGTCGCGGGCGCGTCGGTCGCCGCGCTGCTTCCCTTCGTGGCGCGCGACCTGCTGGGCGGCGGCGCGCTGATCTACGGCCTGCTGCTGGGATGCTACGGCATAGGCGCGATCGGCGGGGCGCTGTGCATCCACCAGTTGCGCAGCCGGTTCGAGGCCGAGGTGGGCGTGCGCGGGTGCATGGTGATCGCGAGCCTGATGGCCGTGGTCGTCGCGTCCAGCCGCATGCTGCCGCTCACCTGCATGGCGCTCGCCATCTTCGGCGCGGTGTGGATGCTGGTGTCGTCGCTGTTCAATGTCGGCGTCCAGCTTTCCGCGCCGCGCTGGGTCACAGCGCGGGCGGTCAGCTGCTATACCTGCGCGATCACGGGCGGCATCGCGGTAGGCGCCTGGGGCTGGGGCTATGCGGCGACCCATGTCGGGACGGCCCATGCCCTGTTCGGCTCGGCGGTGGCCATCCTGTTGGCCTCGCTGCTCGGCTTCCTCATTCCCATGCCCCGCATCGACGGTCCGGTGATCGAGCGCGAAAGCAGCGGAAACCTGCCGGAAGTCAACCTGGCGCTGACGAACCGCAGCGGCCCGATCGTGATCGAGATCGACTATCGCGTCCGCCGGGAGGATGCGCGCGAATTCTATGACGCTATGCGGGACGTGCGGGGTGCGCGGTTGCGCAGCGGCGGCTTCGAATGGTCGTTGTCGCGGGACATTTCCGACCCGGAGCGGTGGACCGAACGCTATCATTGCCCGACCTGGGGCGATTATCTGCGCCAGCGGGAACGGCTGACCAAGGTGGACCAGCGCGCGCAGGAACGTGCCGACACCTTCAACCTGGATAGTGACCGGGACGGGCGCGTGCGGCGCAGGCTGGAACGGCCCTATGGTTCTGTCCGCTACCGCGCCGATACGCCCGACCCGCTGCTCGACGGGGTCGAAATCTACACGCCCTGAGTGCCGGGCGCGGCTACGGCCGCCGGCGCCGTGCCTTGCTCTGCGCCATTGTCGAAGGGCTCGCCTTCGACCCGGGAGAGCAGCGCCAGGCTGGCTGCGCCTGCCAGGAACAGCCCGGCCGCAGTCATGAACAACATGTCGTGGCCGCCGGTCCGGATCAGCCAGGCGCCGAAGAAGGGACCGCCGATCGACGTCAGCATGTAGAGCGCATAGAAGGACCCGAAGATGCGGCCATAATGGCGCAGGCCGAAATAGCGCACCGCCATGAAGGAAATGAGGTCGATTTCGGCCCCGTTGATCGTGCCGATGGCAAGAACGGCGATCAGCGGCCCGACGATGCCGCCCAAGGGAAAGGCATAGCTGCCCGCCGCCGCGAACAGGAAAATGGCCAGGCCAACATGGCTCGGCCGGAAGCGGTCGAGCAGCCAGCCGCAACCCAGGCGCCCGACGATCAGCGACAGGCCGAGCAGCGAGGCAATGCGCGCGGCGACAAGCGCGTCGATGCCACGGTCCACCAGCGCGGGAACGGTATCGACGAGGAGCGCGCCGATCACCATGCCCATCGAAACCAGCGTCGCCGCCACGAGATAGAAGCGCGGGTCGCGGATCGCCGCCGACAGCGGAAGCCCGCTTGCGCCGGGGCGATCGGCGGCCGACTGGGCCGGCTGCGGGCGCTGCGCCTGGCGGAGGCCGAAGAAGAGGACGGGAACGGCGGCCAAAAGCAGGAGAATGGCGATGCCATAATAGACGCCGCGCCAGCTTCCCGCCTCCACCATCGCATGGACATAGAAGGGCGCGGTGAAGCTGGTGATGCCGCTGCCCGCCAGGGTGATGCCCAGCGCCATGCCGCGCGCGGCGTTGAACGCGCCGCTGACGACGCGGGTGTAGATGACGCCGCTGGTGCCGGCCGTCAGCAGGCCCATCAGGAAATAGCCGGCGCGAAACCAGGCGAGCCCGTGGCTTGCCGCCGTCGGCAGCAGCAGGAACAGGACTGCGAGGATGAGGACGGAGCATAAAGCGAGCGGGCGAGGATGGATCCGGTCGCTCAAAATGCCTGCCACCGGCATGCCGAGCGCCATGCCCGCCGCCTGGAAGGACAGGGTGGTGATGACGTCGGACGGTTGCCAGCCAAGGCCGGTCTGCAGAGCCTTGGCGACCGGACCCAATATATAGGTCGGCAACGCGCCCACGCCCAGCATGATGCCGCACAGGCACGTCAAGAGGATCGGCCAGTTCGCCTTCAGCTCCTGTTGCTTATTCACTCGACACCTCTCCTCTCGCCCCGAATTCCGCCTCGGATCGCTTATCCGAAAGCGGATTCGCGCGGATATCGCAAGAAATCTAATCGATTTTCAGGGCGATGCACCATCGCTATTGAATTTTGTTTAGAATTTGGGAAAGCAGGAATCATTCGGATAAGAAATCCAGACTCGCTCAGGGGATGCCCATGGCCATCGACGACGACGATATCAGTACACTTTATGAAAGCATCGTCGAGGTGCTGGCCGACGAGTGCGGCAGCATCGAACTGCACAAATTCTATGATGGCCACACTGCGCTGGACGAACAGCTCTGGGGGCGCGCGGCCGAATTGGGGTGGACCGCGATCGGCCTGCCGGAGGAGCAGGGCGGGCTGGGCATGGGCGTTGCCGGCCTGGCCGCGCTGTTCCGGGCCCTCGGTCAGTTCGCTGCGCCCGATGTCTTCCTCGCCACGCTGCCGGCCGCCCAGTGGCTGGCCGAAGCGGGTGATGCGTCGCTGTGCGCGCAGCTCCTGCCCGGCGTGATTTCCGGGGAGACGCAATGGGCGGTCGCGGCCGCGCCGGGCGGTGCGACCCTGGCATCGAGCGGTGGCAAACTGCAGGGCGAGTCGGCACCGCTGATCGGATCGCCCCGCGCGGCGATCGCGATCCTGGCCGTGGCCGAGGGCTTTGCCGTCATCCGCACCGATGCGGCTGGCGTGACGACCAAGCCGGTCGAGATGTGGGACCGGACGCGCCCGATGATGACCATCCAGTGCGATGGCGTCGAACCTCTGGCAATCATCGCCGATCCCGACGGCGCGGTCGGACGGACATTGTTCGAGCATATGGCTCTGGCCGTGGCGGCCGACTGTGTCGGCGGCGGCCGGCGCATCACCGAGCAGACTATCGAATATCTCAAGACCCGCGAGCAGTTCGGGCGGCCGCTCGCCAGCTTTCAGGCGCTGAAGCATCGGGTTGCCGACATGATGTTCGCGCTGGAATCGGCGGACGAGCTGGTCAAGCTCGCCGTCGAACTCAGCGCTGATGGCGATGTTCACGCCTCCCAATGGATTGCCCTTGCCAAGGCGGCGGCCAGCGAAACCTTCCGGTTCATCGCCGACGACT
Source organism: Sphingobium sp. (assembly GCA_035278405.1). Taxonomy (GTDB): domain Bacteria; phylum Pseudomonadota; class Alphaproteobacteria; order Sphingomonadales; family Sphingomonadaceae; genus Sphingobium. Next base: position 12,021 of record DATEJA010000015.1, read on the forward strand.
GTCTGCAGTTGCACGGTGGTGTCGGCTTTACCTGGGAATTCGACTGCCACATCTTCCTCAAGCGGGCGCTGATCAACCAGACGATCGCCGGCGACAATCGCTACCATCGCGACAATGCGGCGGCGGCCCTCAAATCGGCTTCGCAGGCCGGTATCTCGACAGCGGAGCTTGCAGCATGACCGACCAGTCCGTGATCGACGCACAGGCGTTCGAAAATGACGGCCCCATCCTGAGCCAGGCCGGTGACGAAACGGCCTTCCGCGCGGCCGTGCGCGGATGGGTCGAGGATGCGGTCGCTCGGCGCAAGGCGCTTGACGCCGTGAACAAGGCGGGCTTCGAGGAATGTCAGCGCTGGTGGATGGCCGAGCGGAACAAGGTGGGCCTGGGCACCCCGCACTGGCCGCGCGCCTATGGCGGCGCCGACCTGTCGCTCCGCAACCAGGTGATCGTGGCCGAGGAACTGTCCCGGGCCAAGGTGCCGGCCCTGTCCATGTACATCATCTCGCTGCACCATGTTCCCGCGACGCTGATGCAGTGGGGAACGGAAGAGCAGAAGACCAAATATCTGCCCGGCGTGTCCAATGGCGTGGTGTGGTGCCAGGGCTTTTCGGAGCCGGGCGCGGGGTCCGACCTTGCCTCGCTGCGTTGCCGCGCGGAACGGGATGGCGATCATTATGTCATCAACGGGCAGAAGATCTGGTCGTCCTATTCGATGTTCGCCAGCCACTGTATCCTGCTGGCGCGCACCGATTTCAGCGCATCCAAGCATAAGGGCATCAGCTATTTCCTGATGGACATGAAGGCGCCCGGCGTCGAGGTGCGGCCGATCAAGCAGGCCAATGGCGAGGCGGAGTTCGCCGAACTGTTCCTGACCGACGTGCGCATCCCGGTTGCCGACCTGGTGGGCGAGGAAAATCAGGGCTGGACGATTGCCCAGAGCACGCTGGCGGCCGAGCGCGGCGTTCTGTCCTTCGAAGGCGGCGAGCGTTTCCGCTACAGCCTGGAGGCCTTCTACAACGACGCCGTCGCCAACAATGCCGCCTGGTTGCAGGACCCCGAACTGTCGCGCGAATTCGCCAAGCTGTTCGGTGACATGCAGGCAAGCCGGCGGCTGTTGCGCCGATTGCTGCGCGAAAATGAGACAGGGTCGGCCAATGCCGCAGTCACCGTTATTCATGTGAAGGTACTTTATTCCTCCATGCGGCGGAATGTCGGCGACTTCATGGTTCGCGCGACCGGCTTCGATGGCCAGGCCTTGCGCGGCATGTCGGAGGATCTCGATCCCATTCCGGCCTATCTCGGCAGCTATGCCGGCACCATCGCCGGCGGCAGCAACGAGATCATGCGCAACATTCTGTCGGAACGCGTTCTCGGCATGCCGCGCGGCTGAACAGGAAGCGGGGCGGCGGCACGCGTCGCCCCGCATTTCGCGCGCATCTGCCCGTAATTAAGGCATGGCAGGCGGTCGTGTCGGCGGCGTTGTCGCGCGTTCGAAGTGAAGCCGGGGAGCGCGTGCCACTTTGCGGCTGAAACGGCATATTGCGGCCTGAAATCCACTTTCCGTGACATTGCTCCTGCGGAGCGCCTGCGCAATTCTATGGCCTCTCCCGCCATGGCGAAGGCGCGGGACATAAGATGGATCGTGAGGGTGCGAATGGCCAATATGACGTCCGATACCGTTCGAGCGGCGGGCGAAGCGGGACTTTCCTCCCGCGCAACGAGCGCGGCGGGCGAGGCGGCGGCGCGACACAGCCTCGCGGGCCACGCTGCCCTCGTCCAGGACGAGCGGGTTCACAGCAGCATCTATACCGATCCGGCGATCTTCGCCGACGAGATGGCGAACATCTTCGAACGCTGCTGGATCTTCGTTGGCCATGACAGTGAAATCCCCAATCCGGGCGATTTCCGCACGCGCAAGATCGGCAAGCAGCCGGTCCTGTTCGTGCGCGGGCGCGACGGCGTCGCGCGCGTGTTGATGAACCGATGCACCCATAGGGGCGTGCAATTGTGCATCGAGGACAGGGGCAATGCCAGCCGCTT
>DATEJA010000016.1:0-14394 GCA_035278405.1 Sphingobium sp.
TGGTCGGGGGGAGACGATCCGTTCGTGCTGAGCTTGTCGAAGCACGCGTGCGACGACGCGCATCCCGCGTCCTTCGACAGGCTCAGGACGAACGGCGGTAGGCGCTCAAGGGCGACCCGCCAATGTCCGCTTCTGGTCGTCTGCCGAGATAGCTCCAACTCGTCATGCCGGGCTGGCTCGGCATCCCGCTTTTCTGGCAGCCGACAGATCGGAGGAGCAGCGGGACCCCGGATCAAGTCCGGGGTGACGTGGACGTTGGGGTGTGCCTGCTCGCAGGTCCTCGTCGCAACCTCGTCAGTTCAGCCCGACCGCCGGCATGTCGCTGTCCATCGACATCATGATGATGATCAGTTCCGACCGCGACTTGATGCTCAGTTTCTGGAAGATGCTGTGCAGGTGGACCTTGACCGTCCCCTCAGTCAGGCCGCAGCGGGCGGCGATTTCGCGGTTGCGCAAGCCCGCGCGGATGAGGCCGGCGATTTCCAGTTCGCGGTCGGTCAGGGCCGAGAGCATGTTCGCGTCGTTGGCGGGGGCGGAGATGCTGTGGACCAGCGCCTGTTCCATGACGAAGGGCGCGATGCTCTTGTTGCCGCTCAACACCTGGCCGATGCAGGTCAGCAGTTCGTTGGGATCGCTGTCCTTGAGCACCACGCCGTCGATGCCGAGCTTGATCGCTTCGAGCGTCTGTTCGGGGCGGATGTGGACGGTCATGAAGATGACCGGGACGGTGCTGCCGCTGCTGCGGATCGCGGAGAGGACGGCGAGGCCGCCGCCATCCTTCATGCTGACGTCCAGGATCAGGAGGTCGGGCTGTTCCGCCTGCAGCCGGCTGATCGCTTCGTCGACCGATCGCGCGCAGAAGACGACGTCGTGGCCGTGCGAGTTGAGGAACTGCACCATGCCGTCAAGGAAGATCGGGTGATCGTCAACTATCGCAATCTGGGCCATCATAGGGGGGACCTCGGTAAGGATGAAGGTAGTCTGATCGAAATCAGTGAATTTATGCTTAAGTTATGGAAATAGGCGGTGCCGCCGATCTTGCCCAACCGTTTCATGATCGATTGGGACTGAAGTTCGAAGTCGCCGGTATAGCTTTCCCGCGTCACCGGCTGCGCGCCCGGATTGTCCTTGAGCGCGATCAATATCTCGTCATCCGCCTGCGCCAGCGAGATGGAGATGTGGCGGGCGGCGGCGTGTTTCACGGCATTGGCGGTCGCTTCCCGGATCAGGAATTCGACTTCGGTCGCGGTTTCGGGCGTCACCATCACGGGACGTTCGACGGGGTTCAAGTGACATTCGATCCCCCATTGCAGCGCGATGAAGCGGCAGCAGCGTTCGACTTCGGCGCCCAGGTCCGTGCCGGTGCCGTTCGCCGGGCCGCTGCCTCCCAGCAGGCGGCGCAGATGGGCCTGTTCGGCGGTGACCAGTTCCTCCATCGCCTGCAGTTCGGCGAGCTGGTGCGGCGCGTCGATCGCGGCCATGCCGTGGATGGTGGTGACGAGGCGCACGCGCAGCGCGGCGAGCGTCTGCAGCACGCTGTCGTGCAGGTCGCGGCTGAGCGCCAGTCGGGCTTCGGCGAAGGTCCGCTCCCGCCAGGCGAGGAAGAAGAAGTGCCGCTCCAGGAACAGCTCCAGCCCTTCCTGGATGCGCAGCGAGCGGAGCAGCGAGGCGGGCGACCAGCCGTGCCGCGCGCCGATGAAGATGCGCCCGCGCAACTCGCCCGACTGGACGTAGAAGCTGGTCCCCTGGCCCGGGCCGAACATGTCGGCCACCGCTTCGGTGACGTCCGACGCCTTTTCATTGCGGAAGATGCCGAGCCGGTTGCGCAGCAGCACGCGCCGCGCCTGGCTGGAATAGAGGAACGGCGCATCGCGCGGGGTGAAGCGCAGCAGGCTTTCCACCTGCTTTTCGGGCAGGGCAAGGCTGCGCGCGCCGTCGGCGTCGATGATGTCGCAATGGACCGCGCCGCCTTCCGACATCTGCCAGACGAAGGCGCAATAGCGCGCCGCCATGAGCTGCGAAATCTGTTCGACGACGAAGCCGGCGAGCGATTTCTGGAAGGACAGGCCCACCGCCTGCAGCCGTTCCGACCAGGCGATGAGTCGCTGTTCGAGGATCGACATGCTGAGCATGGCGGCGGCGATCGTGCAGCCGATCAGCACGGTGAGGCCGTCGATCGCGCGGTCCACCTCCACCACATGGCGGGCCGAGGACCAGGCCTCATAATAGCTGCGCGCGAGGAAGGAGAGGACGAGGCAGACCGCCAGCACGATGATGGAGCCGCGGCCGAACCGATCGGAAGAGGACCAGGCGACGAAGAAGAGGCAGGCCAGCGCCGCGATCTGCAGCGGTTCGCACAGCACGATCGCGGTCAGGAACAGGATGAGGTCGAGGATGAGCGAGAGCGGCCGCAGCAACAGCCCGAGCGGCGGCGTCGCCAGATGCTGGAAAATGCCGGTCAGGGTCCACAGCCAGACGCCGCCCTGCAACCAGAGGGCGGTGCGCGCGAAGTCGGGTTCATTGTTGAACATCGTGGCGATCTGCCAGGTCGCGGCCACGGCGAAGGCGACGCGGGATACGGCGAAACCCAGCGTCGGCGACCGACCCAACCATAGTACCAGGCGATCCATCGCGGAGGATGACGCCACGGGCACGTTCAACATGGTGATATGTCCCCCGACATGTGTCCCCACCTGTCCTGTTTGACCACAGTCGGGGCGTGAAAATCAACTTATATCGGGTGAAAGCAAACAGGCGCCTAACATCGGGTGGCGTGCCACGCCGCCCGGCGGTAGGAAAGCGGGATGGCGAGCCTGATCACTTCCGCGCTGATATGCGCCGTGCGATCGCATGGCGAGCATGGCGCGATCGCGCGGTTGCTGACGCCCGACCATGGGCTGATCGCCGGCTATGTGCGGGGCGGACGGTCGCGCGCGCTGCGGCCGGTGCTGCTGCCGGGCAATGGCGTGAAGGCCGAATTCCGCGCGCGGACCGAGGAGCAGCTGGCCGGGCTGACGGTGGAGCTGGACCATAGCCGCGCGCCGCTGCTGTCCGAACCGCTGCCGGCCGCCGCGATCGACTGGGTCTGCGCGCTCACCGCCGCGGCGCTGCCCGAGGGCACGCCCTATCCGGCGCTCTACCAGGCGCTCGACGGCGTGCTGGGGGCGGTGGAGGCGGCACCGGCCGCGCGCGGCTGGGCGGCGGCGCTGGTGCGCTATGAACTGCTGCTGCTCGCCGAACTGGGCTTTGGCCTTGACCTTGGCCGATGCGCGGCGACGGGCGGGGCGCAGGACCTTGCCTATGTCAGCCCGCGCAGCGCCGCCGCCGTCAGCCGGGCCGGCGCTACGGGCTATGAAAGCCGGCTGCTGCCCTTGCCCGCTTTCCTGCTGCAAGGGGGCAGCGGCGACTGGCGGGCGATCCTGGACGGGCTGCGGCTCACCGGCTTCTTCCTGGAGCGGTCGGTGCTGACCGAATGGCGCGCCGATGTGCTGGCGGCGCGCGAAAGGCTGGTGGAACGGCTGGCCCGCGCCGTGGGCTGAAAAGCGGTTGCGCGGGCCGCTCGCATCTTGCAAGGGCTGGCCGCTGTTTGTGAATGAGGTTGGACATGTTGATCGCCCTGTTTCCCGGAGATGGTATCGGTCCCGAGATCGTCGCGCAGGCCAAGCGCGTGCTGGACGCGCTGGCGATCGATGGGCTGACCTATGAGGAAGGGCTGGTCGGCGGCGCGGCCTACAAGGCGGTGGGTCATCCGCTGCCGCCCGAGACGCTGGCGCTGGCGAAGCGCGCCGACGCGATCCTGTTCGGCGCGGTAGGCGATCCCGACTGCGACTCGCTGGAGCGGCATCTGCGTCCCGAGCAGGCGATCCTGGGGTTGCGCAAGGAACTGGGCCTGTTTTCCAACCTGCGGCCGGCGAAGGTCTTCCCCGAACTGGCGGACGCTTCGGCGCTGAAGAAGGAGGTGGCGAGCGCCATCGACCTCCTCATCGTGCGCGAGACCAATGGCGACGTCTATTTCGGCGAAAAGGGTTTCCGCACCACCGCCGAGGGGCTGCGCGAAGGCTATGACGTGATGTCCTACAATGAGGCGGAAGTGCGCAAGATCGCGCATAGCGGCTTCCAGGCGGCGCGGGCGCGGCGGGGCAAGCTCTGCTCGGTGGACAAGGCCAATGTGCTGGAGACGAGCCAGCTGTGGCGCGACGTGGTGATCGAGGTGTCGGCCGACTATCCCGACGTTGCCTTGAGCCACATGTATGTCGACAATGCCGCGATGCAGCTGGTGCGCGACCCCGGCCAGTTCGACGTGATCGTCACCGGCAACATGTTCGGCGACATATTGTCCGACCAGGCGAGCATGTGCGTGGGATCGATCGGCATGCTGGCATCGGCCACGCTGAACGACAGCAACCAGGGGCTTTATGAGCCGATCCATGGCTCCGCGCCGGACATTGCCGGGCAGGGCAAGGCCAATCCGCTGGCAACGGTCCTGTCGGCCGGCATGATGCTGCGCTACTCGCTGGGGCTGCCGGAGCAGGCCGACCGCATCGAGGCCGCCGTCGCCAAGGCGCTGGCCAACGGCGCGCGCAGCCCTGACCTGGGCGGTACGATGAGCACGGTGGAAATGGGCGATGCCGTTCTGGCGGCTTTGATCTGAGGATAAGGATATGAAGCGCAGGAGCGGGCAGGACCCGAACATCACCAGGAACTGGCGCCCGGCGACGCTGGCGGTGCGCGGTGGCAGCGCGCGTAGCGAGTGGGGCGAAACGTCCGAGGCGCTGTTCCTGACGAGCGGCTATAGCTACGACCGGGCCGAGGACGCGGCGATGCGCTTCGCCGGCGAGCAGCAGGGTATGACCTATAGCCGGCTGCAAAACCCGACGGTCGAGATGCTGGAAAAGCGCATCGCCCTGCTGGAAGGCGCCGAAGCCTGCCGCGCGACCGCGACCGGCATGGCGGCGATGACCGCCGCGCTGCTGTGCCAGCTGTCGGCGGGCGACCATGTCGTCGCCGGCAAGGCGCTGTTCGGTTCCTGCCGCTGGCTGACGGACACGCTGCTGCCCAAGTTCGGGATCGAGACGACAACGGTCGACGCCACCGACAATGCCGCCTGGGAAGCGGCGGTGCGGCCCAATACGAAGGTCTTCTTCTTCGAAACGCCGGCCAATCCGACGATGGATGTCGCGGACATGGAAGCGATCTGCGGCATCGCGAAGAAGCATGGCATCATCAGCGTCGTCGACAACGCCTTCGCCACGCCCGCGCTGCAGCGGCCGCTGGATTTCGGCGCCGACGTCGTCGCCTATAGCGCGACCAAGATGATGGACGGGCAGGGCCGCGTCCTGGCGGGCGCGATCTGCGGCACCGAGGATTTCATCATCAACACGCTGCTGCCCTTTCACCGCAACACCGGGCCGACGCTGTCGGCGTTCAATGCCTGGGTGGTGCTGAAAGGCCTGGAGACGCTGGACCTGCGCATCCGCCGGCAGAGCGAAAATGCGCTGAAGGTCGCGCAATTCCTGGAAGGGCGCGTCGCGAAGGTGCTTTATCCCGGCCTGGAGAGCCATCCGCAGCACGCGCTGGCGATGAAGCAGATGGCGATGGCGGGGCCGATCTTCTCGCTCTATGTCGGCGGCGGGCGCAAGGAAGCGCATGGCCTGCTCAACGGGCTGGAGCTGGTCGACATCAGCAACAATATCGGTGATTCCCGATCGCTGATGACGCATCCGGCGTCCACCACCCATTATGGCATGGCGGAGGAAGCGCGGCTGGAGGTCGGCATCACCGAGGATATGCTGCGTCTGAATGTGGGCCTGGAAGATCCGGACGACGTGATCGAGGATCTCGATCGCGCGCTGCGATCGATAGGCCGTTGACGGAATCGGCCTGAAAGGCGCATCTTTCCCAAGTGAACGCGCTCTTCCCCTTCCACGCGACGACGCGCGACATCAATGTGCATGTCGCCGTCACCTTCCTGCCCGAACAGTCGGAGCCGGACCGGGGGCGCTGGTTCTGGGCCTATCATATCCGCATCGAGAATGATGGGGATCAGCCGGTGCAGCTGCTCACCCGGCACTGGGTCATCACCGACGGGCGCGGCACGCAGCATCGGGTCGACGGCGATGGCGTCGTCGGCGAACAGCCGGTGGTGCAGCCGGGCAAAAGCTATGACTATGTATCGGGCTGCCCGCTCAATACGCCGACCGGATCGATGAAGGGCCATTATCACATGATCGGCGCCAGCGGCGAGACGTTCGACATCGCCATTCCCCATTTCGCCCTCGTAGCGCCGGCGGTCGCCGAATGAAGCGTACCCATTTGCCGCTCAACGGCCTGCGCGTGCTGGATGCAGCGGCGCGGCATTTGTCCTTCACCCGCGCCGCCGACGAGCTGGCGGTGACGCCGGCCGCCGTCGGACAGCAGATCCGCGCGCTGGAGGATCTGCTGGGCGTCGTCCTGTTCCGCCGCACGCCCAAGGGGCTGGAACTGACGCCCGAGACGGAGGCGGGGCTGGAAGCGTTGCGGGCGGGATTCCTGGAGTTCGAGGAAGCGGTGCGGGCGATGCAGGCGGGACAGTCGAGTTCCTCGCTCACCATCGCGGCGCCGCGCGACATCACCGCCAAATGGCTGCAACCGCGCCTGGCCGGCTATGCCGCGAGCCAGCCCGATCTCAAATTCGCGCTGGTCGCGGCGGATGAGAGCCTGGACTTTACCGAAGCCAATCTCGACCTCGCCCTGCGCCTGGCCGAGGGGCCGGGCGAGCATGAAGGCGTGAGGCTGGGCGAGGCGGCTTTCGTGACGGTGGAGGCGGCGACGGGTGGCCCCGAGCATCGCATCGACTGGCCCGGCTGCCCGTCGGGCGCGGAGGCGGCGACGATCCGCGTTGCCGACGCGGGGCTGGCGATCGAGGCGGCGGCGAACGGCTTTGGCCGGGCCTGCGTGCCGCGGCTGCTGGCGCAAGCGGACATCGATGCCGGGCGGGTGCGGGCCGTGGGGGATGCGCTGGCGTCGCCGCTCGCCTATTGGCTGATCGCGCCGCTGCCGCAATGGCGGCAGAAGAAGGTCAAGGCGCTGGTCGAGGCTTTGACGGACGCGCGGTGAGGTCTCCCCGCCAGAATGGAGCTTCGGCTCTGTTGGGCACGATGGATCCTGAACCAAGGTCAGGATGACGATCGGGATGAGGGTGGGCCTCTCACGCTGTATCGAAGCGCCAAGGGGGAAGGGGTGCAATGTCCGGTCAGACCTTCAGGATGAAACTTCGCTCCTGCTTGCCCCTGCTGCTCTGCTTCACCACGCCGGCCCATGCCCAGGCGCCCTATGTTCCCGACGTGACCGAGGCGCGGGAGAAGGAATGGCGCGGCCTGACGGCGACGGCGCAGGCGGCCTATGCCGCTGGGCGGGCGGCCGAGGGGGTGGAGCCTGCCCGCAAGGCGCTGACGCTGGCGGACGAGCTGTTCGGAGCGGATGATCCGCGCGCGCTGATTTCGGCCAATGACCTGGCGCTGCAGCTGGAAGCCACGGGTCATTATCGCGAGGCGGAAAGCCTGTTGCGGCGCGTGTTCGACAGCTATCGGCGCACGCGCGGCGAGGATGATCCCAACTGCCAGATCGCGGTGGAAAATCTGGTCGACTTCTATATTGCGCGCCAGCGGCCGGATGCCGCCCGACCGCTGGCCGAATATGCGCTTGCCACGTTTCGGCGGACGACCGGCGCGAGCAGCGATCGAAGCCGCAGGATGGCGGCGGTTCTGGCGGGCCTCGCGCCGGCCGTGCCCGACGCGGCGGCGGCGCCGGCAGAGGGTGTTGGCGACACGGCGTTGCCGGGAACGACGCCCTGACGCGGAATTTTTGTGGGGCGCCGATCGGGTCGCCCAGCTTTGTTGCGTTTAAATCAACAACATCGCGAATTTGTTAACCTAAGCTATAATCCTTCAGGTGAATTGCGGATTGAATCGGCCCCGCTATCGTCCGGCTGCATCGGAGGGGGTGCCTTCATTTCCCATAGGTTATCACCAGAACAGGCACTGGTGGGGGTCGGGGAAAGCGAGATACGGCTCCGTAAAATAATCCTATGGGTCGCAATCAGGGCGGGCGATCGGTCGAAAGACTGGTCGCCCGTTTCTATAGGCTTTGTTGCCTCATTCCCGCGTCCGGCTGACGTGAAAATCGGGTGGAACGACCGCTGCCGCCTTGGCCCGAGTCGCTGCCCGCCCGCCGAGTCGTTAACCTCGATCAAGATTGAGCTATAGGCGGGACGATATAGACCTGTTCCTTAATCTATATCCTTAGCAGTATTACATCAGTTAATTTTTGGCCGCTATCATCCTAAAATGGTTAATAAAAGTTGATTCTTCGTGACTCAATCCCCGCCCGCCCCATAAGATCGGCCATCGGGTCAGAGATATAAGCAATAGGTTTAATCCGGGGCGGTCAGGGGACTTGGGAAAGTCCGGCCGGCGGGAGATTGCAGACAAGGGGCAATAGCTGATCCGCTAATGCCAGCTGTCCGGAAGATCGAATTTCCGCATGCACCTTCGCATTCGGGAAGCGGTCTTTTGCGCGCTCCTTCCAGCCCGCTCCACAAGTCGGGATGGAACGATGGATTTCGAGCGCGATGCCAATGTCGATGCCGCCGCTGATCACCAGCAGGCGCCCGGTTCGAACGCTCCCGCCCATGGCGGGCGAGCCAAAGCCGCCTCGCATCATCATGCCCATCATCACCATGGCGGGGCGATGCGCACCGTCGCCATTCATGACGGTGTGGTCGTCCTGCCCGCCGGTGCCGACATCAATCATATCGAGGTCGATGGCCGCAACCTGATCGTTTCGCTGCCCGACGGCACCGAAGTGGTGATCCTGGATGGCGCCGTGTCCGTGCCGCGCCTGGTCGTGGGCGATGTGGAAATCCCGTCGGTCAACCTCGCCGCGTTGCTGATCGGTGAAGAGCCGCAGCCCGCCGCCGGTCCGGCGCGCAGTTCGGGTGGCAATTTCCTGGCCGCCGACGGCAATGTGGGCGACCCGCACGGCCTGGGCGACCTGTTGCCGCCGACCGAACTCAGCTTCACCCAGGCCGAGCAGCGCGAGATCCTGCCGATCGCACCGAACAACCAGCCCGAGGTGGAGATCGTCACGCCCAACCAGCCGGCTGGCGCGATCAACGCGACCGCCGGCGTCAGCGAAGCGGGCCTGCCCGCGCGCGGCGGCGAACCGGCCGGATCGGCTGCGGCCGGCGACAGCGAGCGCACCAGCGGATCGATCATCTTCACCGCCCAGGACACGCCTGCGGTGGTGACGATCAACGGCACCGCCGTGACGCAGGTTGGCCAGAGCGTCACGACGCCGCTGGGCGTTCTCACCATCACGTCGATCGCCGACGGTTCGATCGGCTATAGCTATGTGTTGAGCGACAATGTCGTGGGCACGCCGCCGGCCGAAGTCTTCAATGTCGTCGTCACCGACGGCAATGGCGACCAGGCGACAGCCACGCTCACCATATCAATCGCCGACGACGCGCCCGAGGCCGTCAACGATGTCGACAGCGTGACCGAGGACGGGCCGCTGGTGGCGGACGGTAATCTGCTGACCGGCCATGGCGGCACCGATGCCAACAGCACCGACGGCGTCGCCGACGTGCAGGGCGCGGACGGGGCCCATGTCACGACGGTGGGCACGTTCCAGGGCAGCTTTGGCAGCCTGGTCATCGGCTCCGACGGTGGCTACAGCTATACGCTGGCGAACGGCAATGCGGCGGTCCAGTTCCTGGTGCCGGGCGAAACGCTGACCGACCGTTTCAGCTATACGATCACCGATGCGGATGGCAGCACGTCGACCGCGACGCTGACCGTCACGATCAATGGCGCCGACGATGGCGTGACCCTCACAGGCCTGACCAACGGCCCGGGCGCCAATGGCGCTGAACTGGTGGTGCAGGAAAATCATCTGGCCGACGGCAGCGCGCCGAGCGCGGCTGCGCTGACGCAGAGCGGATCGTTCAGCGTGACCGGCGCCGATGGGCTGGCCAGCGTGACGATCGGCGGCGTGTCGGTGATGGCGAACGGTGCCTTCGTGACCGGCCAGGTGGTGACGACCCCGCTCGGCACGCTGACGATCACCGGCTTCACCGCCACCGCGCAGCAGGGCAATGTGCCGACGGCCGGGACCTTCAGCTACAGCTTCCTGCTGACCGACAACAGCCTTGCCCATTCGGCGGCCGGCGCGGACAATATCTTCCAGAACTTCGCCGTGGTCGCCACCGACCGCAACGGATCGACCGCAAGCGGTTCCATCGACGTGCAGATCGTCGACGATCTGCCGGTCGCGCACAATGATGTCGATACCGTCGCGGCGGGCACCTACGGCCCCGAACGCGGCAATGTCATCACTGGCGAGGGCACCATATCGGGGGCGGCGGGCGCCGACGTGAAGGGTGCCGATGGCGCGGCGGTGGCCGGCGTCGCGTCCGGCGCGGGCGTGGCGACGCTGGTCGATGCTGCGACCGTGGGCCATGGCGTGCACGGGCTTTACGGCACGCTGACGCTGAACAGCGACGGCAGCTATGATTATGTCCGCGACGCCGGCACGCCGGGCGGGGTGAGCGACAGCTTCACCTATACGCTGCGCGATGGCGACGGCGACCTCAGTTCCGCCACGTTGCGCATCGACATCGCCAACAGCGATGTGATGATCATTTCCATTCCCCGCATCGGCGAGGGCACCGTCGTCGACGAGGCAGGCCTCAACCCGGGGGTAGGCCCGGCCCCAGGCTCCAATGCGGCGGCCAATGTCGAAACGACGTCGGGCACCATCACCTACACCGCACCCGACGCGCCCTCGACGGTGACGATCAATGACGTGCCGATCACCCATGCGGGGCAGACGATCACCACGGGCACGGGCGTGCTGCAGATCGTCGCGATCAGCGAAGGGCGGATCGACTATAGCTATACGCTGACCACCGACACGAACGGCGACACGGTCACCGACAGCTTCAAGGTCACCGTCACCGATGTCGATGGCGACCATGCCACCGACACGCTGGTCATCACCGTGCTGGACGATCATCCCACCGCCGTCGCCGATGCGGACTCGGTGCGCGAGGATGGCCCGCTGGTGGCGGACGGCAATGTCCTGACCGGCCATGGCGGCACCGATGCCAACAGCACGGACGGCGTCGCCGACGTGCAGGGCGCGGACGGCGCCACCGTCACCGCCATTTCCTTCGGCGGCGTGGCGCATGTGGTCGGCGATGCGGGCGAGGTGGTGAAGGGCGCCTATGGATCTTTGCTGATCCAGCATGACGGCAGCTATGTCTACACGCTCGACAATGAAAATGGCGTGGTCCAGGGGCTGGATTCGACCCAGCATCTGACGGAAAGCTTCACCTACACGATCACCGATGGCGACAATGACACGTCGCAGGCGACGCTCACCATCACGATCGACGGCAGCAATGACGGCGTCACGATCAGCGGGCTGGACGGCGAGGGACCGGAACTCACGCTGCGCGAAAGCAACCTGGCCGACGGCAGCGCGCCGGACGCCGCCGCGCTGACCCAGTCGGGCAGCTTCAGCCTGTCGGCGCTGGACGGCGTGTCGACCATCACGGTCGGTGGGCAGTCGGTCTTCGCAGATGGCAAGTTCGTCGCGGGCGTGACGATCGCCAATGCCTATGGCACGCTCAGCATCGACAGCTTCACGCCCGTGGTCGGCGCGGACGGCGATGTCATCGGCGGCACCATCGGCTATCATTATGTGCTGGGCGACAATACGCTGTTGCACACCGGCGCCAATGATCTGAGCCTGACCGACAGCTTCGCGGTGGTCGTGTCGGATACCGACGGATCGCAGGCCAATGCCAGCCTGGACGTAACCGTGGTCGACGACGTGCCGCATGCGGTGGACGACACCGGCAATGTGGTAACCGAGGACGCGGCCGTCAACACGCTCTCCGGCGATGTGCTGACCAACGATGTGTCGGGGGCGGATACGCCCAAGAGCTTCGTTGCCTGGGGCGCGGACGCCGCGACCCTCACGGAACTCAACAAATATGGCGTGCTGACGCAGAATGGCGATGGCAGCTGGAGCTATGTGCTCGACAACAGCCGCGCCGCGACCCAGGCGCTCGGCGGCAGCTTCAGCCAGGATTTCACGCTCAACTACACGATGAAGGACGGGGACGGCGACCTGTCCTCGGCCAAGCTGGTGATCACCGTCAAGGGCGCGGACGACAATGCGCGCGTGACGACGCTCGCGGCGACGGGGCCGGACGCCAGCGTCAATGAAGCGGGCCTGCCGACCGGATCGCTGCATGACGGATCGCATGTCACCACCGGCAGCTTCACCGTGACGGCGAGCGATGGCATCGCCAATATCGTGGTGGGCGGCACCAGCTTCACCCTGGCGCAGATGCAGGCGTTCGGCACGACCAACGGCGTCGTCGACACGGGCGAGGGCACGCTGCGCCTGACCGGCTTCGACGACACGACCGGCGCGGTGAGCTACAGCTACACGTTGAACGCGACGATCGACAACGACAGCAAGGCGGGTGCGACGCCCACCGCGTTCGACGACCTCATCGTGCTGACGGTGAACAGCGTCGGCGGCTCGACCGGCAGCGACGACCTGATCGTGCGCATCGTCGATGATACCCCCAAGGCGGTCGATGACGCGGGCGGCACGGTCACCGAAGATGGCGCGATCGGTTCCCTGTCCGGCAATGTGCTGACCAATGACGTGGCCGGCGCGGACCAGCCCAAGAGCTTCGTCGCCTGGAGCGCGGCGGATGCGGCCACCATCACCGAACTCGGCAAATATGGCACGCTGACCCAGGGCGCGAACGGCACTTGGAGCTATGTGCTGGACAACAGCCGTCCCGCGACCCAAGCGCTGGGCAGCGGCTTCAGCCAGGATTTCAGCCTGCACTACACGATGCAGGATGCCGATGGCGACCCGTCGTCGGCGACGCTGGTGATCACGGTCAAGGGCGCGGCCGACAGTGCCACCGTGACCACGGCCGCCCTGGAGGGCCCCGACGCCAGCGTCCAGGAAGCGGGCCTGCCGAGCGGTTCGCTGCATGACGGATCGCATGTCACGACCGGCAGCTTCACGGCGACGGCGACCGACGGCATCGCGAATATCGTGGTGGGCGGCAGCAGTTTCACCCTGTCGCAGATGCAGACGTTCGCCACCACCAACGGCGTCGTCAACACCGGCGAGGGCACGCTGCGCCTGACCGGCTATGACAGTTCGACCGGCGCGGTGAGCTATAGCTACACGCTGAACGCGACCATCGACAATGACAGCAAGGCGGGCGCGACGCCCACCGCGTTCGACGATCTGGTCGTGCTGACGGTGAACGGCATTGGCGGCACGACCGCGAGCGACAATCTGGTCGTGCGCATCGTCGATGACGCGCCCATAGCGGTTTCGGATGCGGGCGGCACGGTGACGGAGGATGGGGCGATCGGCTCTGTCTCCGGCAATGTGCTGACCAACGACATAGCCGGCGCGGACCAGCCCAAGAGCTTTGTCGCCTGGGGCGCGGCCGATGCAGCGGCGATCACCGAACTCAGCAAATATGGCACGCTGACCCAGAATGCGAATGGCAGCTGGAGCTACGCGCTGGATAACAGTCGCCCCGCGACCCAGGCATTGGGCAGCAGCTTCAGCCAGGACTTCACCCTGCATTATACGATGCAGGACGCCGATGGCGACCAGTCGTCCTCGACCCTGGTGATCACGGTGAAGGGCGCGGCCGACAGCGCGACCGTGACCACGGCGTCCCTCAACGGCCCCGATGCCACCGTCTATGAAGCGGGGCTGTCGACCGGATCGCTCAATGACGGGTCGAATGTCACGACGGGCAGCTTCACCGTGGCGGCGACCGATGGGGTGAAGAATATCGTGGTCGGCGGCACCACCTTCACCCTGACGCAGATGCAGGCGTTCGGCACCACCAACGGCGTCGTCGACACCGGCGAGGGCACGCTGCGCCTGACCGGCTACAATGATGGCACGGGCCTGGTGAGCTACAGCTACACGCTGAAGGCGGCGCTCAGCAACGGCACCTATCCCGGCTCCACCGACACCGGGTTCGACGACAGCGTCGCGCTGACGGTGAACGGCATCGGCGGCACGAGCGCCAGCGACAATCTGCTGGTCCGCATCGTCGACGACACGCCCAAGGCGGTCGATGACGCCGGCGGCACGGTGACCGAGGATGGCGCGACCGGCTCTGTGTCCGGCAATGTGCTGACCAACGACATAGCCGGCGCGGACCAGCCCAAGAGCTTCGTGGCGTGGAGCGCGGGCGACAGCGCCACCATCACCGAACTCAGCAAATATGGCACGCTGACCCAGAGCGCGAACGGCAACTGGACCTATGCGCTGGACAACAGCCGG
>DATEJA010000017.1:0-2809 GCA_035278405.1 Sphingobium sp.
AGCAGCGTCGCCGCCGCCATCGCGCCCGCGCCGGCCAGGGCCGCGACCAGCGCCACCACCGCATAGCGCCAGCCTCCGCCCACCCGGATCAGCTTCACCTCGGTCAGCGGTGGCGGGGGCGGGGCGCCGCCTTTTTCCGGAAAGGCTTCCTCGATCCGCTTGACCAGCCCCGGCAGCCGCTGGAGCGTGCGCCAATTCTCGATCAGCGCGTCGGCGGCCTTGGCTTCCGGCCCCAGTTCGGCGCGCAGCCATTCCTTCACATAGGGGCCGCTCGTTTCCCACAGGTTGATGTCGGGGTCGAGCGCGGTCGCCACGCCCTCCACCATCACCATCGTCTTCTGGAGGAGAAGCAGATGCGGCTGGGTTTGCATGTCGAAATCGCGGGTGATGGCGAAGAGCCCGTCCAGCATCCCGCCGACCGACAGTTCGCGCACCGGCTTGCCGCGCATCGGCTCGCCCACCGCCCGCAGCGCGGTGGCGAACTCCTCGACATTATGATGGCCCGGCACATATTGCGCCTCGAAATGGATTTCGGCCACGCGCTTGTAGTTGCCGGTGATGAGGCCGTAGAGGATCTCCGCCAGCCACATGCGCGCGCGCCGGTCGATCCGCCCCATGATGCCGAAATCGATCGCGACGATGTCGCCATCCTCGTGCACGAACAGGTTGCCCTGATGCATGTCGGCATGGAAGAATCCTTCGGCGATCGCCTGGCGCAGGAAGGCATTGACCAGCCGGGCGGCAATCTCCTTCACGTCATGGCCGGCGGCGATCAGCGCATCGCGATCGGAAATCTTGATGCCGTCGATCCATTCCATCGTCATGACCTTGCCGGTCGTGCGATCCCAGTCGATCTGTGGCACGCGATAACCGGGCATCGCCTGCATCGCTTCGGCCAGTTCGGAGGCGGATGCCGCCTCGCGCCGCAGATCCAGTTCGCGCGCGGTCCAGCGCTTCATGTTGGCGATGACCAGGCGGGGGCGCAGCCGCGCAACCTCACCGCCCAGCATCTCCATATGGGCGGCGGCCCATTCATAGGTCTGGATGTCGCGGGTGAACTGGTCGGTGACGCCCGGGCGGATCACCTTCACCGCCACGTCGCGTCCATCGGCCGTCGTCGCGCGGTGCACCTGCGCGATCGAGGCGGCGCCCACCGGCACCTCGTCGAACCGGCTGTAAATCGCCTCCAGCGGCCGCCCGAAACTCTGTTCGATCTGCGCGCGCACGATCGGGAAGGGGACGGGCGGTAGCGCGTCCTGCAGCCGCAGCAGGTCGTCGGCTGCCTGCTCGCCGACCAGGTCGGGGCGGGTCGCGAGCGTCTGCCCCAGCTTGATCGCCGCCGGGCCGATCGCCTGGAAGGCGTCGGCATAGCGCGGTTGCTTGGGGACCCGCGCGCCGAAACGCGCCAGCCGCACCAGCCGCCGCACCGGCGCGGGCGTCAGCGGGTCGCGCTCGATCCCCCGCAGCGCGCCGTGGCGCGCCAGGGTGCGGCCCCACTTCAGCAGCCGCCAGATATGCGTTGCGTGCGATGGCACTATTCATGCCCCTCCCGCAGGGGGGAGGGAAGGGGGGCGGGCTTCTTCGCCATGCTCATATCTTCCACCCCGAATGGATCGCCACCAGTCCACCCAGGATCGGCTCGACCTTCGTCTGCGCGAAGCCGGCCTCGCGGATCATGCGCTCGAATTCGGGCATCGGCGGAAAACGCCTGATCGATTCGATCAGGTAACGATAGCTGTCCTCGTCGTCGGCGAGCAGCTTGCCCAGCTTGGGCACCAGCCGGTGCGAATAGACGTCATAGACATCGGAAAAGCCCGGCCAGGTCGTGGTCGAAAATTCCAGGCAGAAAAAGCGACCGCCGAACTTGAGCACCCGATGCGCCTCGCGCAGCGCCTTGTCGATGTGCGTCACATTGCGGATGCCGAATGCGATCGTATAGGCATCGAAGCTGCGGTCGCCAAAGCTCAGCTCTTCCGCATTCTGTTCCGACCAGATGAGGCCTTCCAGCCCCTTCTTCTTCGCCCGTTCGACCCCGACGGCGAGCATTTCGGGGTTGATGTCCGACACGGTCACGCGCGCGCCGTGGCCGGCCAGGCGGAAGGCGATGTCGCCCGTGCCGCCCGCCATGTCCAATATGGCCTCGTCCCGGCGCGGTTTGACCCGCGCGACGAACTGGTCCTTCCACAGCCGATGCGCGCCCGCCGACATGGCGTCGTTCATCAGGTCATATTTGGAGGCAACATTGGAAAAGACGGCGCGCACCATGCCCTGTTTTTCAGTGGCGTCGACGTTGCGATAGCCGAAAGAAGCGGTCTCGTTCATGGGCGAGCCTCCTAGAGCATTTGCATGGCCGGAGGAAACACCGAGATTAGCGAAAATGTCCCCTGGCCGCGCTGGCCCGGGCCCGGGGGTCCCTCCCGGCGCGGAGGACCTCGGGAGGCCGCCTGTCCGCCCATATTTCGCTGTCCTACAATGAACCCTCCGGGCTATGGCGACGTGCCGGATGGGGGCGTTGAATTTTCGCCTCACGACGGTGTGAACTTCGCCGTTACGCATGACGGCATCGTGGATGGATTTGCATGCCCGAACTGCCCGAAGTCGAAACCACCGTCGCGGGATTGCGGGGCGTATTGGAAGGCGCGGTCCTCACCCGGGTCGAGCCGCGCCGCGCCGACCTGCGCTTCCCGATCCCGGTCGACCTGCGCCAGCGGCTGACCGGCGCGACCGTCACGGCGCTCTCCCGCCGCGCCAAATATGGCCTCATCGAAACCGACCGTGGCGATACGCTGATCTTCCACCTCGGCATGTC
>DATEJA010000018.1:0-9952 GCA_035278405.1 Sphingobium sp.
GTCCCGCGGGTTTGCGTCCCCTGATCTGATCCGAGCCGCCGGGCAAACGCTCCGGCATTCGCGTCAGCCCTTGGTGCTCGGCCAAGGCCACCGCCGCAACCCGGCCAAGGAAAGACCGCTCGCACGCGGCCTGTCGAAGCCTTCACCCGAACGGAGCGAGCAGCCCGCGCTTCGCCGTTGCTCGGCAGAGCCCTTCGACAAGCTCAGGGCGAACGGAAAGGGGAAACCAGAAGCGGACATTTCACACATCCTCATCCCAGCGCAGGCTGGGATCTCGGGAGGCGAGCTTGCGCCCTCTCGCCTGAGAGGGCGAAGCGAGCAATGGGCCTCATTTCGCCCTCCGCTGACAGGACGAGATAATGGCGTCCGCCAATCACCCATTCGCGTAGGTTCAGGCCGAACGGACGCTCGCCGGGCCAGTTGCGATCGTTCAGCCCCTGATCTCCCGCTCTCAACTGCAGACAGGCTGCTCACCCACCAGCGTCAACCAAAATCGTCGATGACCAGGCCACGTCCTGGATCGAAACAGGGCCAGACTGTCCGCGCTCCATGCTCATCCGCGCGCCTTGATCGCGAAGGCGTCCCACCCCCAGGCTCATCCAATCCCTAGGCCGCCACTCGCGGGCGGATGACGATGGGACAGGCAACCGCAAGATCGAAGACGGCATTGATCCGGCCGAGCGCGAGCCACTTTGCCACTGACATGGCAAGATCGAAGATTTCCTTGTCCGCAAAGGCATCCTGAAGCTCTGTCCAGAAGCTCTCGTCGAAAGCGTCCTTGCCCGCTGCGAACCGCTCGGCGAATTCGATCGCCAGGCGCTCCCGCCTCGAATAGCGTCCGCGCCGTGCCGGGTCGTCGACATCGGCATAGAAGCTCTCGTCGAGCCCATGCGATCCCATGTCGAGAACACGCGCGGTAGAACAGGGCTCGCAGCCGTTGATATGGGCGACCCGCGCTCGCGCCGCCTCCTGCTCCGGGACCGAAAGGATCGAACCGTTCTGGACGACATCATTAAAATGGTCGGCGGCGGCCCCCAACTCGGGGTGAAGAGACCATAGCCTCTCGCGCTCGGACCCGTCGCCCTCTGGAAGTTTGATCGTCACCATGGTCGATATCCTCTGAAAGCCTGAATTCTATTACATGGTGCATCTTTGTCAACGAGTGGACTTCAATGTTGTCTCCACGGCGCGGCCGCCGCCGCCGCGCGCGACGCCCCAAGCGCGCACCACCAGGCCGGCGTCTCACATTCCCATGGCGATCATCGAAATCTGCCGGCCATAATCCGGCTCGCCACGATGACAGGTGCGGCGGTAGCTGTAGAAGCGCTCCGCCTGCGAATAGGTGTCCTGATCGAGCATCTCCACCCGCGTCACGCCCGCGCCCGCCAACCTCGCGGCGACATAGGCGGCGATGTCGAATTGGGCGTGCCCCTCCCGTCCTGCTGAAAAGAAGCGGTCATTGTCGGGATCGTCCGATTCAAAGCGGGCGACGAAGGCCAGGTCGACCTCATAGGAGGCGCGGCCGATGCAGGGGCCGACGGCGGCGCTGATCCGCTCCCGTCGCGCGCCCAGGGTCTCCATCGCCGCGACCGTCCGGTCGGTCACCCCGCCGATTGCTCCCTTCCAGCCGGCATGGGCCGCGCCCACCACCCCGGCCTCGGCATCGGCGAACAGCACCGGCACGCAGTCGGCCGTCAATATGCCCAGGATCAGTCCCGGCCGATCCGTCACCATCGCATCCGCCGCTGGCCGCGCCTCCTCTGCAATGGCGCCGGTCACCGTCACCACGTCGGGCGAGTGGACCTGGTGCAGCGTCACCAGCGTCGCCCCCGGCAGCAGCGCGTCGCGGGCCAGGTCCCGATTGCGCCGCACCGCGTCGCGATCGTCCGCCGATCCCAGCCCGACATTCAGTCCGGCATGCAGCCCGGTCGACACGCCGCCCCGCCGTCCGGCAAAACCGTGCGGCACATCGCCCAGGCTCGACGCCCGCAGCAGTTCGATCATCAAAGGCTCCTCTTGGACAACAGTGTCGGCGCCACGCAACATACTTGCGCGCGGCGCATTAGGCGATAGTCTCCCCTCCATCGACAAGGGGAGCGGTCCCATGGCCGCCCGGCAAAAGACATAGCAGATAAAGGGCTCCATCCATGATTTTCGGGCGCATCAAGCCGCTGGACGCCATATTGGCCACGGCAGAGAAGAAATCCCTCGTCCGCACCCTGGGGCCGATCCAGCTCACGCTACTGGGCGTGGGCGCCATCATTGGCACGGGCATCTTCGTGCTGACCGCCGCCGCCGCGCAGAAGGCCGGGCCCGGCATGATGTGGAGCTTCGTGATCGCGGGCGCGGTCTGCGCCTTCGCCGCGCTCTGCTATTCCGAAATCGCGTCGATGGTGCCGGTTTCCGGATCGGCCTATACCTATACCTATGCGGTGGTCGGCGAATTGCTGGCCTGGATGGTCGGTTGGGCGCTGATCCTGGAATATGCGGTTGCGGCGAGCGCCGTGTCGGTGGGCTGGTCGGGCTATTTCATGGGGCTGATGAAAAGCCTCACCGGGCTGCAACTGCCACAGGCATTGGCGGCGGGGCCGGTCTGGAGCCTGAACGGCTTCCTGCCTCATGCCGATTTCTCGCATGGTGTCATCAATATCCCCGCCATCGTCGTCGCGCTGGCCGTAACCGCCCTTCTGGTCATCGGCACGACCGAAAGCGCGCGGGTCAATGCCGTGCTGGTGGCGATCAAGGTGGCGGCGCTGACCGCCTTCATCGCGCTGACGCTGCCGGTGATCGATACCGGCAATTTCTCGCCCTTTGCGCCCAATGGCTGGTTCGGCCCGGCGGGCACCAGCGGCATGGGCATCGTCGGCGCGGCCGCTTCCATCTTCTTCGCCTATGTCGGCTTCGACGCCGTGTCGACCGCGGCGGAGGAAACCAAGAATCCGCAGCGCAACGTGCCGATCGGCCTGATCGGCAGCCTGGCGCTCTGCACCGTCTTCTACCTGCTGGTCGCCGCCGGCGCGGTCGGTGCGATCGGCGCGCAGCCGGTGCTGGGGCCCGACGGATCGGTGGTCGCGCCCGGATCGCAGGGCTTTGCCGCTACCTGCGCGATGGCGGCCCATGCCCGTGACCTTGTCTGTTCCAACGAAGCGCTGGCCCATGTGCTGCGCTCGATCAACTGGACGGTGGTCGGCAACGCGCTCGGTCTCGCCGCCAACCTGGCGCTGCCGTCGGTCATCCTGATGATGATGTTCGGCCAGACCCGCATCTTCTTCGTCATGGCGCGCGACGGCCTGCTGCCGGAAAAGCTGGCCAGCATCCACCCGCGCTTCAAGACGCCGCATGTCGTCACCATCGTCACCGGCATCTTCGTCGCCATCGCCGCTGCGCTGCTGCCGGTGGGGCAGCTGGCCGACATTTCGAATTCCGGCACGCTCTTCGCCTTTTTCATGGTGTCGATCGCGATCATGGTGCTGCGCGTGCGCGACCCGCATCGCTTTCGTCCATTCCGGACGCCGGCGGTCTGGGTGATCGCCCCGCTCGCGGCGTTCGGCTGCATCTTCCTCTTCTTCAACCTGCCGGTCGACGCGCAGCTGGTGCTGCCGATCTGGGGCGGCTTGGGCCTGCTGCTCTATTTTGCCTATGGCTATCGCAAGAGCCATGTGGGGCGCGGCCTCGTCGAAACCCATGAGCAGGATGCCGGCATCCCGCCGCAGCCGGTGCCGCCACTTCCCGGCGCACACACACCGGGCGGGCAGGACGCCTGATCGGCCCAGGAAGAACGAGGAAAAGGGGACGGAAAACCGTCCCCTTTTTCAATGGACCGGATCGAATTCCGGCTCGCGCAGCGCGCCGAGGCCGGGACGGGTGAAAAGCTTGCCCCGCTCGGCCCAGATGATGATCAGGAAGGCGATGCTGCCGAAGACCAGCAGGCCCAGCGTCAGCGGCTCGGTCGTGCCGTTGAACGCCTGGCCGATAAGGCTGCCGAGCGCGCTCGACACGGCGGTCGTCAGGAAGGACTGGAAGGATGAGGCGACGCCCGCTCCCCGGGCGAAGGGCTCCATCGAGATGGCGCCGAAATTGGAGCCGGTGAAGGCGACGGCGAGCATCGTCAGCGACTGAAACAGCACGAAGCTGCCGATGCTTTCATGCCCCGACCGGATCACCGCGAAATGCAGGAGGTTGGCGAGGATGAGGCCGAGCAGCGCGCCTTGGCTCAGCCGCCGCGCGCCGAAGCGCGACACCAGTCGGCTGTTCACCAGGCTGCCCACCCCCATGCTGCCGGCGATCGCCGCGAAGGCGAAGGGAAAGAGCGCGCGCGCGTGGAAAATGTCGAAGAAGATCTGCTGCACCGACAGGATGAAGCCGATCAGCCCGCCCATCACCACCCCGCTCGCCAGCATGTAGCCGATCGAGCTGCGCGTGGTCAGGATCGTCCCCACGGTCCGGAATATGGTGCGCGGCGCGATCTTCAGCCTGTTCTCCGGCTTCAGCGTCTCGGGGAGGCGGGTCAGCATCCACAGCAGGATCAGCGTCGACAGGATGACCAGCACCCAGAAGATCCACCGCCAGGGCGCGATCCACAATATGGCCTGGCCGAAGCTGGGGGCGATCACCGGGATCAGCATGAAGACGGCGAAGATCAGCGACATGACGCGCGCCATCGCATCGCCCCGGAAACGGTCGCGAATGATGCCGACCGTGATCACCCGGCCCGCGCCCGCGAAAAAGCCGGCGCAGGCGCGCGCCGCCAGCATCATCGCAAAGCTCTGCGCCCCACCGCAGGCGATGGTCGAAAGGACGAACAGCGCCATGGCACTGCCCAGCACCTTCTTGCGCCCGAAACGGTCGGACAGCACGCCGAACAGCAGCGACCCCACGCCCAGCCCCATGAAATAGCTGCTGATGATGAGCTGCCGGTCGTTCGCGTGGGGAATCACCAGGTCGCGCCCCATGTCCGGCAGCGCGGGCAGCATGGGATCGATCGACAGCGCGTTCATTGCCATCAGGCAGGCGCACAGCATCACGAATTCGCGAAAGCCGATGTCCTTGGCCGGGGCGGCGGGCGGGACCGGGGCGGAAGAATGGGGCATGGCTGGCGCTATGGCCCCCCCCGCGCCCCTTTACTACCCCCCTGCCGGTTGCTTTTGCTGCATTAACCCTGCCCCGCCCTGCATCCGCTGCCTTTCGGCCGCATCGCGCTGAACCTGCGTTAACCATTTTTTATCGCCTGCCGGTGCACCGTGCCGCTTGTCGAAAACCGGAATGTCGAAATCCACAGGGGGATTTGGTCATGGCGAACAGTTTGAAGAGCGCGCAATTTCTGATGGAGAGCCGCCTGTCGAGCGCGGCGTGCGGATCGGCGGAGGCCTGTTTCGACCTCGGCGTCGCCTATAGCTGCGGCACCGGCGGTCTGCCGGTCGATCTGATCGAGGCGCATAAATGGTTCAACCTTGCCGCCCTGCGCGGCAGCGGCGAAGGCCAGGCGATGCGCGCCGAGATCGCCGAGGAGATGAGCGCGCGCGAGATCGCCGAAGCGCAGCGCCAGGCTCGCGCCTGGATCGCCGCGACGCAGCTGCGCGCCGCCTGATCCCTATTCCGCCTTCCTGAAGGGCGCGCGTTCCGCCAGCCAGGCGCGGTCGCGCTGTACCCCCGCCCGCTCGGCGCCCAGAAAATCCGCCACGGCGCGGCGAAAGCTCGCATTGGGAATGAAATGGGCCGAATAGGTCGGCTCGGGCGCATAGCCCCGCGCCAGCTTGTGCCCGCCCTGCGCGCCCGCTTCCACCCGATGCAGGCCGCGTGCGATCGCGGCGTCGATCGCCTGATAATAGCAAAGCTCGAAATGCAGGTGGGGCACATCCTCAACGCAGCCCCAATAGCGCCCATACAGCGCATCCGCGCCGATCAGGTTGAGCGCGC
Source organism: Sphingobium sp. (assembly GCA_035278405.1). Taxonomy (GTDB): domain Bacteria; phylum Pseudomonadota; class Alphaproteobacteria; order Sphingomonadales; family Sphingomonadaceae; genus Sphingobium. The sequence goes on from DATEJA010000018.1 coordinate 5,917, forward strand.
CGGCGATCGGCCGGCCATGGCGCAGCGCCAGCACCAGCAGCACCCGGTCGGCCATGCTTTCCCCCAGCAGCGAGAAGAAGGCGCGGGTCAGATAGGGCCGGCCCCATTTGCGCGAGCCGGTATCCTGATAGAAGCGCCAGAAGGCGTCCCAATGCTCTTCGGTAAGGTCGCCGCCGGTCAGGTGGGCGATCTCCAGCCCCTCGACGGCGCGCTCCCGCTCCTTGCGGATATTCTTGCGCTTCGCGCTCGACAGGGTGCCCAGGAAATCGGCGAAGTCGCGATAGCCGCGATTGGTCCAGTGGAACTGGCTGTCCTCCCGGATCAGCCAGTCGGCGGCTTCGAACAGCGGCACCTGGTCTGGATCGATGAAGGTCGCGTGGGCGGAGGAGAGATGATTTTGCCGCACCAGCGTCTCGATGCCCGCGATCAGCGCCGGGGCCAGCGCCGGCTCGCGCAGCAGCAGCCGGGGGCCGGGCACGGGCGAAAAGGGCGCGGCCAGCTGGATCTTGGGATAATAGCTTCCGCCCGCCCGTTCCCAGGCGTCCGCCCAGCCATGGTCGAACACATATTCGCCCTGGCTGTGGGTCTTGCCGTAGAGCGGCGCCGCCGCCGCGATCCGCCCATCGGCGCCGTCGATCAGCAGCGGCAGCGGTTGCCAGCCGGTGCCTTCCCCCACGCTGCCCGACCGTTCGAGCGCGGCAAGGAAATCCCAGCTGACGAAGGGATTGGCGCTGCCGGCGCAGGCGTCCCATTCGTCGCGCGGCAGGTCCGCCACGCCGCCCGCGACCCGCGCCACGCACTCAGCCATGCGGCGCCTCGAAAATGATCTGGTCGGCATGGGCCGCCGCCCTGGCCCGGTCGGCGTCGCCGCGCACGGTCCAGGTCAGCACCGGCAGCCCCCGGCGGCTGGCGCGTTCCGACAGGCGGGAAGGCAGGTCGCGAATGTCACAGGCGACAAAATCGGGTCTGGCGATCCAAAGCGCAAGAGCCCGGCGAATCGCGCCGCGCCAGCCGCGCTCCTCCTGCTCGGTCACCACCAGCCCGCGCACGGTCCGGGCGCCCTCGCGCGCAAACCAGCGCACGGCCAGCGGATTGAACGACATCACCGCCGCCTTCGCGTCCGGATGCGCCGTCAGATCCCGCGCGACCGCCGCGCAGAGGGGCGCGACATGCCGGCCCTTGACCTTGAGTTCGATCAGCAGCGGCACGTCCGTCCCCACCAGGTCCAGCAGGGCATCGAGCCGGGGCAGCGCGCCGCCATCGGCCAGCGCCAGCCTCGCCAGCGCATCGGCCGTCTGACCGGCGAGCGTCCCTTGGGCTCCCGTCATGCGCGCCAGCGCGGCGTCGTGAAAGACCATCGCCACGCCGTCGCGGCTCGCGCGGACATCACATTCGATGCCGAAACCCTGCGCGATGGCGGCGCGGAACGCCGCCATGCCGTTTTCGCTGACGCCGCCCCCATGCAGCCCGCGATGGGCGAAGGGCCGGTCGGTCAGGAAGGACAGTTCGTCAGGCCGCCGGGCGGACAAGGACGACCGCATCGATCTCGACCACCGCGCCCAGCGGCAGCACCGGCACGCCGACGGCGCTGCGCGCGTGCTTGCCCGCTTCGCCGAAGACCTCGACCATCAGTTCGGACGCGCCGTTCGCCACCTTGGGCTGGTCGGTGAAGTGGGCCGCGCTGCTGATGAAGGCGCCCAGCTTCACGATCCGCTCGACCCGGTCGAGGCTGCCGAGTGCCGCCTTCATCTGGGCGATGAGGTTGAGTCCGCAGGCCCGCGCCGCCTTGACGCCATAGTCCAGGTCGCGGTCCTCGCCCAGCCGGCCGGTCATCAACTGGCCATCGGACAGGGAAATCTGCCCGGAAATATGCAGCAGGCCGTTGGCTTCGACGGCGGCGACATAGGCCGCCACCGGCGCGGCGGCTGCGGGCAGGGTGATGCCGAGTTCGGCGAGACGGGCTTCAACGCTCATGCAGGGGCTCCATGGCTAAGAGGGATGTCGTGGGGCGCGGGCCCTTCCGCGATGCGCGCGGCGATCCAGGCTTCGGCCGCCGCCCAATCGTCGATCCGCGCATGGGCGGCAGGGGCTGCCGGAATGTCGCCGGCAATTTCCGGCTCGCCCACCATATGCAGCCGCCACACCCCCGGCGCTTCCGTGGCGACCGATTGATGATGTTCGGCCAGATCGTCGATGAACAGGGCGACGGACGGCACTCGTTCCGCCAGGATCGCAGCCAGCGGCGGTCCCTTGGGCCCGCTGTTCCAGTGCACCGGATGATGGACGCCATGGCTCGCCAGCTGCTCGACGCGCTGCTGGTGATGCCGTTCGCCGATATTGGTGAGCACGACGATGTCGGCGACGCGCGACAGCCGCGCCAGCGCCTCTACCGCGCCCGTGATCGGCATCTGCCGGTGCATCTCGCTGTCGAAAAAACCGATCAGCAGCTTCCACACCAGCGCGCGTTCCAGCGGCACGCCGCTGTCCTTGTGGCGCAGCGCCTCGGCAAAGCCGCGCTCGCGCATGTCGAAATGGACGTCATGATGTTCGTCCAGCCACTCGCGGAAGGGGACGACCATGTGCAGCAGCACCTCGTCGCAATCGGTGATGATGAGCGGGCGGGTCATCGGCGCAGTTGGTCCTTTGCGGCAATCAGGTCGGCGGGCGTCGCCTCGATCGCCTCGGCGCAGGCGATGAGGTCGGGTTCATGGTCGGCCAGGAAATCCAGTACCGCCCCCAGCACCCCCGGATTGTCGACCCCGGCGCGCAGCGCGTCCGCGTCCAGGCCGGTCAGCGCCAGCAGCCGGTCGGCCCGCCGTTCGTCGCCCAATGTCCAGGCCAGCGCCAGCAGCGCCAGGGTGAAGGGCTCGGCTGGGTCGGCCGACCTATCCTGCTTGCCATCGGGATATTGGGAACGCATGATTGATTCTCGGGCGGTGGCGGGCTTAATGGCGCACTTGTGCGTATCATGAACGCGGGTGACTGGTGGCAAAGCGCGTGCTCGTTGTCGAGGACAACGAACTCAATCTCAAACTTTTTTGCGATCTGTTGCGCGCGCATGGCCATGAAGTGCTGCCCTTGCGCGACGGGCGCGACGTGGTGGCGCAGGCGCTCGACTTCCGCCCGGACCTGGTGATCACCGACATCCACCTGCCTCATGTCAGCGGCCTCGACCTCATCATCTCGCTGAAGCGCGACCCGCGCCTGTCGGCCGTGCCGATCATGGCCGTCACCGCCTATGCCGGCAAGGGCGACGAGGACCGGATTCGCCAGGCCGGCGCGCAGGCCTATGTGTCCAAGCCGATTTCGGTGCTGCGCTTCGTCGAGCAGGTGAACGCGCTGCTGTAACGCGGGGGCCATGGTCGTCATCAAATAGTCATTTTCGTTTCATGAACATGCCATGGAAATGACGCCCCGGTTACATTCGCCTCTGCCAAGCCCCCGGGCCAAGGACGCGGCCTCCTGCCGACAGTCCGATCTTGCACAGGGGTATTTCATGTCTCATCTCACCGACGAGGCGCGCGCGCCTTTTCGCGACGCCCAGCCGACGATCACCGCCGGCGACGACAGCCTGGAGGCGATCGTCGCCGCCAATCCGGGGCGCCGCTCCGTCCTGAAGAACGGCCTGCTCGGCCTCAGCCTGCTGCCGATGCTCGGCGCGCTCGCCGCCTGCGACGATGATGAGGATGGCGGTTCGCCGAGCCCCACGCCCAGTCCCACGCCGACCCCGACGCCGGCGGCGAGCTACGCCATCGCCTTCGCGCCGGTCGCCGCGAACCAGAATGACACCGTCACCGTGCCGGCCGGCTACACCGTCGACGTGCTGCTGAAGGCGGGCGATTCGGTGGAGACGGGCACGCCCTATTCGGGCAGCTTCCCGACGCCGGCCGACGCTGAAAAATGGGCGGGCGGCAATCATGACGGCATGGAATATTTCGACCTGTCGGGCACCGACGCCAATGCCGGCGGCCTGCTCGCCATCAACCATGAACTGGCGGACTATAACATCCTCTTTTCCGGCAGCTACAATGCCGCG
>DATEJA010000019.1:0-2314 GCA_035278405.1 Sphingobium sp.
AATGCCAATGCCTTTACCGGCCATCGCGGGCGCGCGGCGGTGGAGGCGATCGCGGCAAAGGTCGCCAATCATCTGTCCTGCCTGCCTTCGGACGTGTTCGTCTCCTCGACCGGCGTGATCGGCGTGCCGTTGCCGGTGGAAAAGGCCGAGGCGGGACTTGACGCCGCCTTCCATGCCGAACCCTGCGGCTGGGAAGAGGCGGCAAACACGATCGGCACGACCGACACCTATGCCAAGGGCGCGCGGGCGAGCGCGATGATCGGCGGCACGCGGGTCGAACTGGTCGGCATCATCAAAGGGTCGGGCATGATCGCGCCCGACATGGCGACGATGCTGGGCTATATCTTCACCGACGCGGCGATCGATCCCAAGCTGCTGCAGTTGATGCTGTCGGCGGCGAACCGCCGGACCTTCTCCTGCATCACGGTGGATAGCGATACTTCCACCAGCGACACCGTGCTGGCCTTCGCCACGGGCAAGGCGGGCAATGCCCTGCTCGCCGCCATGGACGATGCAGGCGCGGATGCCTTTGCCGCGGCGCTCAATGACCTCTGCCTGCAACTCGCCCATCTGGTGGTGCGCGACGGTGAAGGCGCGACCAAGTTCGTCGAGATTACCGTCGAGGGCGCGGAAAGCGATGCCAGCGCGCATCGCATCGCCATGTCGATCGCCAACTCGCCGCTGGTGAAGACCGCCATCGCCGGTGAGGATGCCAATTGGGGCCGCGTCGTCGCGGCCATCGGCAAGGCGGGGGAGCCTGCCGATCGCGACAAGCTGTCGATCCGCTTCGGCGCAACCCAGGTGGCCTCGGGCGGCCTGGCGGTTGAGGGCTATGACGAGGCCCCGGTGGCGGCGCATCTCAAGGGGCAGGATATCGTGATCGGCGTCGACCTCGGCCTTGGCGAAGGACGCGCGACCGTGTGGACCTGCGACCTGACGCATGGATATATTTCGATCAACGCGGATTACCGTAGTTGAGGATGGGGCGCAGCTGATGCCGATCGAACTGCATGAGCCCGTGGTCGCGCTGATGCGCGAGGTCGGGCGCGACATCATCATGCCGCGCTACCAGAATCTGCGCGCAGAGGATGTCAGCGAGAAGGCGGTCGACGACTTCGTCACCATCGCCGACAAGGAAAGCGAAATCCGCCTCGCCGAAGGCTTGGCCGACATCCTGCCCGAAGCCGGCATCGTCGGCGAGGAAGCCTGCGCGGCGGACCCGACCATATTGGAGCGCGCGGGCCAAGGGCTCAACTGGATCATCGATCCGATCGACGGCACCGGCAATTTCGCGGCGGGCAAGCCGCCCTTCGGCATCATGATCGCGCTGGCGGACGCGGGCGCGACGCTGGCGGGGTGGATATTGGATCCGCTGACGGGGCGCCTGTGCCATGCGATCCTGGGCGCGGGCAGCCATATCGATGGACAGCAGGTCCATGCCCGTGAAAGCGGTGACGACATGCCCGTGGCGGCGCTCGCGGTCTATTTCATGACGCCGGAAGAACGCGCCGATATTCAGCGGCGGTCGGCGGGGCAGTTTGCCCTGGTCGACATTCCCCGCTGCGCCGCCGAGCAATATCCGCGCTTGGTGCTGGGGCAGAATGACGTCTCGGTCTTCTCGCGTACCCTGCCCTGGGACCATGCGGCGGGAACGCTGTTCCTGAACGAGGCCGGCGGATGCTGCCAGCGGCTGGACGGATCGCCTTATATGGTCGGTGATCTACGGCGCGGCTTGCTGGGTGCGTCGTCGCCTCGCTTGTGGGAGTTGGCGGCGGACAAGCTGTTTCGGTGAGCTTGGGGTGCAGCCAGCCTGACGTCATCCTGAAACAAGTTCAGGATGACATGTGGGTGTGGGGGAGGAGCCGAGCCCCTCCCCCTTCGATCACAGGACGCTTTCGATCCAGCCCTTGAGCGCGCTCTTGGGCGCGGCGCCGACCTTGGTCGCGGCAGCCTCGCCGTTCTTGAACAGGATCATCGTCGGAATACCCCGCACGCCATATTGGCTGGGCGCGTCGGGATTTTCGTCGATGTTGATCTTGGCGATGGTGACCTTGTCGGCCAGCTCTTCCGAAATTTCTTCCAGGGCCGGGCCGATCATCTTGCACGGGCCGCACCATTCCGCCCAGAAATCGACAAGCACGGGCTTGTCGGCGTCGATCACGTCCGCCTTGAAGCTGAGGTCGGTGACTGCCTTGGTAGCCATATTCGGTATCTCCTTCGATTGGCAGAGTATCTAGGACGGACGCACGCTCTGCTCAACGGCTGAAAAGGGCAAATTCTCCTGCGCGGGCGAAAAGCCCGGCTTGTGCGCTGC
>DATEJA010000020.1:0-5791 GCA_035278405.1 Sphingobium sp.
CGAAGATGAGCCGATGATCGCGGACCTGCCGGCCGAACATTTTGCCGAACTCCTGTGGACGGCCGCCGCCTGCCTGACCGCCCTTGTGCAGCGGAGCGCGCTGCCCGGTGCCGACATGGTGTTGCCGGCGTTCGAGAAGGCCGGCTGGGCGCTGCTCGCCGAGCATGACGAGACGGCGAGCCCGATCGTGGCGGCCGAACGGCTGGTGCGGCAGTTGGGCGAGATGGCCGACGAGCCGGAACTGCTGGGCGCGGCGCTGGGGCAGCGGCGCTTCCTGCTGTTCGCGGCGCTGGCCGCCCGTCGGCTGCGGATGGCGAGCGCGCATGTCGCGGACATTCTGGTGATGGGCCCGGTCACGGAGCTGGCCGCATTGTGCCGGTCGCTCGGCGGGTCGGATGCCGACTATCGTCATCTTCTGCTGGCGCTGCGTCCGGTGCGGCCGTCGCTGACCGACGTGGCGATCATCGGCGAGGCCGATCGCTATCAGGCGCTGAGCGAGGCCCAGGCCGACGCGACCATGAGCGCCTTGCGCGCGCCCCGGGCCTTGCGCACGAAGCTCGACCATCTGTTGCGGGCCACGCTCTGATGAACATGTCGGCGCACCCCACGATCATCCGCGCGACGGTGGCGGCGAACGGCCTGCTGCTGAGCGCGGACGCGCCCTTGCTCGCGCTTCAGCGGGAGGCGGGGGCGGATGTGGGGGCTGTGCTGGCCATTCCGCAGCTTGCCGCGATCGCCCGGCTGGCCTCGCGCCTGGGCGTGACCGTATCGCGACCCGTGACGGCGGCGGCCGAGCGTGGCGACGTCGACATGTGGGTGCGTGCCAAGCCCGAGGCGGACGGCGTCCAGCTGTCCGTCATCGAATGGAGTGAGCGCCCGGCGGCCACTACATCGGTCGAAACGCTGCGGCGCGAGGCCGACCTGGCGGCGGTGGCGGAAGGTTGGACCTGGCAGATCGACACCCAGCTTCGTTTCCAGATGGTGCTGGAAGGCGCGGGGCCGCAGAGCGCGCTGCCCGATGCGCCGCCGCCGGCGGGGAGCCGCTTCACCAGCTATTTCGAACTGCGCCCCGATGAGGAGGGGGATCTCGCCATCCTTCGCGGCTTCGCGCAACGCCGGGCCTTTCGCGACCAGATCGCGACGCTGGTGACGGATCCCGAGCGGCGGTTCCGCCTGTCGGGTTTTCCGATGTTCGACCTCGCCGGGCAGCTGCTCGGCTATCGGGGCAAGGCTTTCCCGCTGGACCGCGCGGTGCTGGCGCCGCATGCGACGCCCGCGCCAGCGGTGGTCATCTATCCGGCCGAATTCGGGCGGCGGCTCGACCGTTCGCTGCGCCAGCCGCTGGGCCGGATCATCGCGAACGCCGATTCGATCGGCGCGCAGTTCGACGGGCCGCTGCGGCCCGACTATGCGGGCTATGCCGCCGATATCGCGGCGGCCGGCCGGCATCTGATGGCGCTGATCGACGACCTGGCGGATCTGCAGGCGATCGACCGGCTGGATTTCACCGTCGCGACCGAAGATGTCGACCTGGCCGATATCGGCCGGCGCGCGGCGGGCCTGTTCGTGGTGAAGGCGCTGGAACGCAAGATCCGGCTGAGCCCGCCCGAGGCCGAACGGTCGGCGGTGGCGACGGGGGAATTTCGTCGCGCGCTGCAGATCCTCATGAACCTGGTCGGTAACGCGGTCCGCTATGCGCCCGAAGGCACCGAGGTCCGGATCGAAACGGGGGTGGAGGAGGGCCGCGCCTGGATCGCCGTGATGGACGAAGGGGCGGGGGTTCCCGAGGATAGCCGCGAGCGCATCTTCCACAAGTTCGAGCGGCTGGGCCGCAGCGATCCGGGGGGGAGCGGCCTTGGCCTCTATATTTCGCGGCGCCTTGCCCTGGCGATGGGCGGGGATATCCGCGTCGACGATGCGCCGGGCGGCGGCGCGCGCTTCACGCTGTTTCTGCCAGCGGCGAGCTGACGCATGATGGGTTCCCCCCGGCCTTCGCCGGGGAGCAACAGAAGACGGGGATAAAAAAACGGCGCCTTTTTAGGCGCCGTTCCTTTGTCACGATCGTCGCGCCTCTCAGCGCTTGTCGACCGGCACATAGTCGCGCTGCGACGGGCCGGTGTAGAGCTGGCGCGGGCGGCCGATCTTCTGCGCGGGGTCCGAAATCATTTCGTTCCACTGAGCGACCCAGCCGACAGTGCGGGCGAGGGCGAAGAGCACGGTGAACATTTCGGTCGGGAAGCCGATGGCCGAAAGGATCACGCCCGAATAGAAGTCGACGTTCGGATAGAGCTTCTTTTCGATGAAATAAGGATCGTTGAGCGCGATCTGCTCCAGTTCCTTCGCCACGTCGAAGATCGGATCGTCGACGCCCAGCTTCGCCAGAACATCCTTTGCCGTCTTCTGCATGACCGTCGCGCGCGGGTCGTAATTCTTGTAGACGCGGTGGCCAAAGCCCATCAGGCGGAACGGATCGTCCTTGTTCTTGGCACGGGCGATATATTCCGGGATGCGATCGACGGTGCCGATCTCGCGCAGCATGTTGAGCGCGGCTTCGTTCGCGCCGCCATGCGCCGGGCCCCAGAGGCAGGCGATGCCGGCCGCGATGCAGGCGAAGGGATTGGCGCCCGAGGAACCGGCCAGACGCACGGTCGAGGTCGAGGCGTTCTGTTCATGGTCGGCGTGGAGCGTGAAGATCTTGTCCATCGCGTCGACGACGACCGGATCCAGCACATATTCCTCGGCCGGGACCGAGAAGGTCATGTTGAGGAAGTTGGCGGTGTAGGAGAGGTCGTTGCGCGGATAGACGAAGGGCTGGCCCACCGAATATTTGTACGCCATGGCCGCGATCGTCGGCATCTTGGCGATCAGGCGGTGGCTCGCGATCTTGCGCTGCTGCGGATCGTTGATGTCGGTCGAGTCATGATAGAAGGCCGACAGCGCGCCGACGACGCCGCACATGATCGCCATCGGGTGGGCGTCACGGCGGAAACCGCGATAGAAGGTGGTCAGCTGCTCATGCACCATGGTGTGGCGCGTGATGGTGCGGGTGAAGTCATCCAGCTCCTTCTTGGACGGCAGTTCGCCGTTCAGCAGCAGGTAGCTGACTTCCATGAAGCTCGACTGTTCGGCGAGCTGGTCGATGGGATAGCCGCGATGCAGCAGGATGCCGGCGTCGCCATCGATATAGGTGAGGCCGGAATCGCAGCTCGCCGTCGAGGTGAAGCCCGGATCGTAGGTGAACATGCCGGTATTCGCATAAAGCTTGCGAACGTCGATGACCTTCGGGCCGACCGAGCCACTCAGGATGCCATAGTCCTTCGTATCGCCCCCGACCGTCAAAGTGGCATTATTATCCGACATCATGTTCTCCTCAATTGCCACGGTCGGCCGATGCGTGCCCCACATCCGCCAGCCGTTCCAAGCTCTCCGCCTTCCCCAGAAGGGAAAGGACGTCAAAAATACCGGGCGAAACCGTGCGTCCGGTCAGCGCCGCGCGCAAAGGTTGCGCAACCTTTCCAAGGCCCAGGCCTGCTTCCTCTGCCACGCGACGGATCGCTTCCTCGATCGCTTCGATGGTCCAGGAGGGGACGGCACCAAGAGCGTCGGCTGTCTTGCCCAGCAGATCGCGCGCCGAGTCGTCTAGCAGAGCAGCGGCCTTTTCGTCAAAATCGAGCGGGCGACTTTTGAAGAGGAACTCGGCGCCCTCGGCGATTTCGTCCAGCGTCTTGGCGCGCGGCTTGAGCGAGGGCATGGCCTGGACGAGCAGGGCTTCGCTGCCGTCGGGCAACTGCGCGCTGCCAAGCCGGGCGGCGACGCGGGGCGCGACCAGGGCCGCGAGCCGGGCATCATCCGCTTCGCGCAGATAATAAGCGTTGAGGCTTTCCAGCTTCTTGATGTCAAAGCGCGAGGGCGACCGTCCCACCCCGGCGATGTCGAACAGTTCGATCGCCCGTTCGCGCGAGATGGTTTCTTCGTCGCCATGGCCCCAACCCAGGCGCAGCAGGTAGTTCAGCACCGCTTCGGGCAGCATCCCCATCTCGTCGCGATAGGCGTCGACGCCCAGCGCGCCGTGGCGCTTGGAAAGCTTGGCGCCATCCGATCCGTGAATGAGCGGGATATGGGCATAGACCGGCTCTTCCCAGCCCATCGCTTTGATGATGCCGAGCTGCCGGAAGGCGTTATTGAGATGGTCGTCGCCCCGGATCACATGCGTGACGCCCATGTCATGATCGTCCACCACGACCGCAAGCATGTAGGTGGGCGTGCCGTCAGAGCGGAGCAGGATCATGTCGTCCAGCTCGACATTCTGCACGACGACGCGGCCCTGAACCGCGTCTTCGATCACCGTGTCGCCCTCGCGCGGGGCTTTCAGGCGGATGACGAAGGGCGCGCCTGCGGGCGCTTCGGACGGATCACGGTCGCGCCAGCGGCCGTCATAGCGCATGGGCTGCTTCGCCGCGCGCTGCTCCTCGCGCAGCGCGGCCAATTCCTCGGGCGTCGCATAGCAGCGATAGGCGTGGCCCTGCGCCAGCAGCTGGTTGGCGACTTCGGCGTGACGCTGCGACCGTTCGAACTGGAAGACGGCGGGCTCATCTCCGGCGAGGCCCAGCCATTCGAGCCCGTCGAAGATCGCTGCGACAGCCTCGTCGGTCGAGCGTGCGCGATCCGTATCCTCGATACGCAGCAGGAACTTGCCACCATGATGGCGCGCGAAGAGCCAGTTGAACAGCGCCGTGCGTGCGCCGCCGATATGAAGAAAACCAGTGGGCGAGGGCGCAAAACGGGTTACTACCTGCCTGTCTGCACCCGCTTCACTCACCGCTTCATTCCCTGCCATTCGCCTTGCCCATCCATGAACGCGACGCCCCCTAGCATGGCTTTCGAGCCACGACAAACCTCCGTTGGCGGGAATATCCGGCGGGCGGCGGCGGGGCTTTGCCTCGGCTTGGAGCATCGGCTGGAACAGGAGCGGGAGCAACTGGCGCTGTGGGTGCCGGTGCAGCTGGGCAGCGGCATCGCCGCCTGGTTCATTCTGCCTAACATGCTGCAATGGCTGGCTTTCTGCTGTGCTTCCCTGGGCGTGGCGAGCGCTGCCATGCTGCTGCCGCTGGGCGGGCGGTTGCGCCGCGCGGTCGCTATGACTGCCATTCTTGCCTGCGCGGGATGTCTGCTGATCTGGGGCAAGGCCATGGTCTGGGGGCAGCCGCCGCTGCCGCGCGCGCTGTTCATGGAAGTTACGGGCGAGGTTGAGGGGGTGAGTCCCGTGCCCGCCCAGCAGATGAGTCGCGTGCTGATCCGGCCGATCGATGCGCCCGCGCTGCCCCGGCATATCCGGGTCAATATGGCGGCGGAGGATGTGCCGGCGGGCCTAGGGGAAGGCGCGGTCATCCGCTTTCGCGCGCGGCTGATGCCCCCGGCGGCGGCGGAATTGCCGGGCGCCTACGACTTTGCGCGGCGTGCTTATTTCCAGGGCATCGGCGCGACCGGCAAGGCATTACAGCCGATCGTCGTGCTGCGCCCGTCGACCAGCGCGGCGCCGCTGCGCGGGCGGTTGTTCGCGCATATCGTGGAGCGGATCGACGGCGGCGGCGCCGGTATCGCGGCGGCGCTTGCCACCGGCGACCAGGGCGGCATTGCCGAAGCCGATGCCGAAGCGATGCGGCGCAGCGGCCTGGCGCATCTCCTGTCGATCAGCGGCCTGCATGTCACGGCATTGATCGGCGCCGTGATCTTCCTGCTGATGCGGTTGATGGCGCTCAGCCGGCGTGCGGCGCTGGACTGGCCGTTGATG
>DATEJA010000021.1:0-23466 GCA_035278405.1 Sphingobium sp.
GCTTCATTGTGGATGACGTTCACGTCGCTGCTGACGACGCCGTACATGTCGTTGAACCACTGGGCCAGGGGCGTGTAGCCGTTCACCGTGCAGCTGCCATAGGAAATGGTGCGCAGCTCCGGCCGCCACTTGTCATGATTATAGCCATAGACCAGCGTGGCGTCGGCATCCCAGGAGGTGGCGGAAATCAGCACCTGCCGCGTCCGGCCGGTCAGGAAATCGTCGCAACGCTGCGCGATCATGTTCTTGCCCGAACATTCGTGGAAGAGATCGGGCTCGCCCGCCCAGGGGATCTCGTCCTTGCGGCAGTTGGTATATTGCAACACATGCTTGCGGCCATTGGGTTGCAGGAAGGTCAGCGAATCGTCCTCCGCATAGACCTTGTATTTGTTGAAGATCACATAGTCGTCGCTCAGCATCAGCCGATAGGCGTCCTTGAGCGTCAGGCTGTCATCGTTGATCCAGCCTATCTGCCAGGGCGTATCCTCATTGCGGTCCAGCCAATATTTCAGCAGATGCAGGCCGAAACGACCAAAGCCATTGAGGCCGACAGTCAGCGTTTCCGTCATGTGATGTCCCCAAATCCTTCAAGGTTCGAGAGACTTATAACAGTCGGTCGGCGGGACTGCCGGGGCTCTTCGGAGTTACCACCCTAATGGTGGGCGCGCAGGTCGCCGTCAGGTTCGGCGCTGATGGCGCGTCCGACTAACCCCACGGGGTTAGCTCTTCCGGCATGGCTGAGTGGGTCAGGCGGGTCGCAGCAGCAGGATCATCGCCGACAGCAGCAGCAGCGCGGCGAACCAGCGATGCGCCTGCCACCGTACCGGTGCCGCCTTCTGCGCCGTTACAAGGATCGTGAGCAGCGCCACCCAGGCCAGGTTCATCACGCCGCCCACGAACAGCAGCAGCATCAGCGCCCAGCAGCAGCCCAGGCAGTAGAGACCGTGGCGCAGCCCCAGCCGGAAGGCGCCTGCCGCGCCGGCCTGCCAATGGCGGTGGATGAAGAGGAGCGGCGCCTGGCAATGGTCGAGGCATTGCCCCTTGGCGGGCGTCAGTTCGTAGAACGCGGCGAGCGCCAGCAGCGCGGCCGCCAGGCTGCGCTGGCCCAGCGCCAGCGCGGCGCTCGACAGCCAGCCGCGATCCAGCAGCAATGCCTGTGCGCCAGCCGCGAGCGCGGCAAAGCCGCTCCAGACCAGTAGATAAGAGAGAATGAAGAGCGCGCTGTTCCGCAGCCGCGCGCCTTCCGATTCGGATCGATCGATGCGGGCATGCAGCAGGATCATCGGCGCGGCCGAAGGCACCATCATCGCCACCATCATGACCGCCCACATGAGGAAGGCCATCGACAGATAGGTTGCCGACCAAGGGCTGGGGGGCATCACCATGCCGCCCATCTCCATCCCCTCCATGGCTGTCATGTCCGCGCCAGACATGGCCTGCCCGCTCCCCGGCATGGACCACAGCCATGCCCAGGCAAGTCCCGCCAGCAGCAGCAAGGCCGCCGCCACGATCAGGCTGTTTCGCGAAAGGATATGGTGGAGGCGGAGGGCCGTGCCGGACGGCGGCACGGCAACCTGCCTAATGGACAACGCCGCTCTCGGTGAGGTGCAGCTGCGCGAACTGGGCGTGCGAATCGCTCAGTTGCACGTCGACCGGTCCCTGGGTCTTCGCCCAGCCCCGGCCCACCTCGCACACATCATATTCGAAGCCGTGGGGCAGGTTGATCCGCGCGCGATGTTCCTCGCCCGTGACGGGGTTGGTGATCGGCTCGCCCCGCGCGTCGATCCAGCCCGGCACCGAAAGCCGTGCCGAGCGGCGGTCGATGTCGACCTGCAGGTCGATCGCGGCGAAGACCGGCTCGTGGATGGTGGAAAAGGTCGTGGCGAAGACCTGGAAGAAGGTGGAGCCCGGCACCGTGTCGAGGCCCGTCATGATCCGCAGCAACGCGTCGCGCTGGCTGAGGTCAGCGCGTTCGTCGACCAGCGGCAGCACCGCCCCGCCGCCCTCGTGAATCGGGCCCGGCCAGGCGACGATCATGCCGATGCGCAACCCGGCCAGATCGATGTCGCCATGATGCCCCTGTTCGATATCGATCGCCGCGACCGCTTGGCAATGGCCATGGGTCGGCAGCGCATTGAACTGGCATGGGCAGCCATAGGCGCAGTTGCAGTGGACGAATTCTTTTCCCTGGATGGTCCAGCGCGTAAGGGTCATGGAACCGCCTCCTTACCCCGAGTCCTCGGACGCGCGCGATCATAGCAGCTTTTCCCGGTCGTCGACAGGCTGCCCGGTGGGCAGGCCGTCGACTATAGGGGTAGGACAGGGAAATGGGGATAAGGACCCTGCGCGCGCCGCTCAGGCGACGCGCGGAGTGGGGTCAGAGACGGCTGATCGCGCCGGCCATTTCCAGTTGGGGCAGTTGGGCCGGATGGGGAATGGTGACGCCGACCGGCAGGGCCGGTTCGACTTCCACCACGCCGCCGCGCATCCCGTGATTGGCGGCCCAGATCGCGGCCTGGGTCCGGTTCTTGACGCGCAGCTTGCGCAGCACCGCCTTCACATGGACCTTCACCGTGGCTTCGCTGATGTTCATCCGCTTGGAGATGACCTTGTTGGGGCAACCCATGATCAGCCAGCGCAATATTTCCATCTCGCGATCCGACAGGCAGGTCGCGTCCACTGGACGTTCGACCTCCAGCGCATCGGCCAGGCTGGGGCGCGATTGCAGTTCATCGGCCAGCTGCGGCGGCAGCACGCGCTCCCCCATGGCGACCAGGCGCAACGTGGCGACCAGCCGTTCGCAGGAGATTTCCTTGACGATATAGCCCAACGCTCCCAGCCGGAACGCCTTGAGCATGATATGGAAGTCGAACCGATCCGACAGCAGGACCAGATAGGAACCGGGAAAACGCCTTTGCAGAACGGAAACGGTATCGCTGTCGACTTCTTCCGTGCCGCTGTCGATCAGCAGGAGCGATGGCCCGCTATCTTCTTCGGGCACCTCCATCCGTTCGAGTGCGGCGGCGATATTGGGATATTGTGTGACGCGGAAGTCCCGTTCCATCAGGATACGGCTCAATCCTTCTCGAACAATCGCATTACCGCACAACAGACGCACATTGACTGGGTAAGCCATTGGGTAGTCCCCTCATGATCTCTTCCACCATCGTCAGCAGGCCTCAGACAATGAATGGAAGACCAGTGATCAAATGCCTGCAGTGCGACCCTTTCTTCTTGTTTCAACAACTTAGGAGTAACACAGTCCGGGCCTCGGAGTCCTGACACGGACCTTGGAAATTCCGGGTTAGCGCGACATCTTGCTAAGATATTGGCAAACCGGGCGATTTTCAGTGAAGCGCAGACGGGCCATTGGAAGCACGGAAGCAACTACCACTTTAGTCGTACCGCCAAGGGCATAAGAAAAAACATATCTCGCGACTCTCAAACTGGCGAGTCTATTTTTGTTAACATCGATCGTGATTTAGGCGCCAAAGAGAACAAAGGCTTAACGGCATTGCCCCTTGCGCGATGCCCTAACGGATCACCGCTTCCGATGTTCCATTCGAACTTAATTTTCGCTTAATCATGCCCGGATAGCCGCGCGAGAAGGATTACGCCCATCCGCGCAAGGGAAGGCGCCGCTCGCGATCACGCTGCCTTGCTGTCTTAGCTGCCGTTCGGACCGCCGCCGCCGGTGTTGCTGCCGGCACCCGCGCCGCCCATGCCGCCGGCGCCCACCGCGCCGATATTGCCGAAGATTTCGTCGAACAGGCTGCGGTGGCGGCCCAGCGTCGGGGTCTTGTCACCCGAAGGCGAGATCTTCGCGACCTGCTGCAGCCCCATGCGATCCACCGCCACGACGTTGCCGGCCTGATCGAACCGGACGTGCAGGATGGTCTGGGCCACCGGCTTGGGATTGGAAAAGGCCAGAGCGCGCATGTCGCGCGACACATAATACCAGTCCTGGTCCCCGAACTGCGCGGTGAAGCTCGGGCGGCCCAGCGTGCCTTCCACCGATGCGCGATTGTCGATGCCCGGCTGGATCGAATCGACCAGCAGCTTGTCGACCTGATAGCCCTGGTGCGTGCGGATGCGGGTGCAGCCCGATGCGCCCAGGGCCAATGCCACCAGGCCCACGCCAAGCAGGATCCGTCCCTTGGGGCGAGCCGACGGGGTAGGACGGCTGAACTGGCGCATGAACTTCTCCTGCCGGGAAGGCCCGGGAATCCCTAAAACTGACGCCGCCATTGCATCGCGCGGCCCGGCGATCAATATGGAAATGCGAAGGGCCCGGCAAGAGGGGCCCCGATCGGTTCAGCCAGGAAACAGTCACGTCATGCCCAACCTCTTCCAGCGACTGTTCGCGCAGAGCGATCCCCGCCATGCGATGCAGCCGCTTTATCATGCCATCGTTCAGGAAGGGCGGCAGCCCGATTGGTATCTGCAGGGCCAGGTCCCCGACACGATCGACGGCCGCTTCGACATGATCGTCGCTATCCTGGCCCAGGTGATGATGCGGCTGGAAAGCCTTGATGCGGCGCAGGAAAGCGTGTGGCTGACCGAATTGTTCATCGACGACATGGATGGCCAGTTGCGGCAGGAGGGTATCGGCGACGTCGTGGTCGGCAAGCATATCGGCCGCATGGTAAGCGCGCTCGGCGGCCGGCTGTCGGCCTATCGCGCGGCCCTGTCGGAAGAGGCCGACCTGCGCGAGGCGCTCGCCCGCAACCTCTATCGCGGCGCGCCGCCGGCGACCGACGCGATGGACCATGTCGAAGCGGGGCTGCGCGCGCGCTGGATTCGCCTGGGGGGGCTGACGCGCGAACGGCTGATGGCGGGAGAGCTGGGATGAGCGGCGTGACCACGCCCGAATTTTCGCGCACCGTGCGGGTCGACCAGATCGCTCGCCATGCGCAAGGCGTCACCATCGCCGCCGACGCGGCCGAGCGAGAAGCGTTGGCCAGGCGGTTCAACCTGCTGGCGCTTGACCGGCTGGAGGCGGATTATGGCCTGACCGAAGAAGGCGGCGCGATCGTTGCGCGCGGCCGGGTGCGCGCCGACCTGGCGCAGCCCTGCGTCGCCACCGGGGTGCCCGTGCCGGAACGCGTCGACACCGACTTCCTCCTGCGCTTCGTGCCCGAAGGCGCGAGCGAGGGCGAGGGGGAAGAGCTGGAAATCGATTCGGAGGATTGTGACGTCATCGGCTTTGACGGCCAGATGATCGACATGGGCGAGGCGGTAGCCGAAACCGTCGCGCTCGCCATGACGCCCTATCCGCGATCGCCGCAAGCCGACGACTATCTGCGCGAAGCGGGCGTGCTGAGCGAGGAACAGGCGAGCCCCTTCGCCGCGCTGCTGGGGCTGAAGGACAAGAAGGGCTGATCGTCCGCGGCTCGTCGTCTGTTTCCTTTTCGTTCCCCGCTGTGGCATAGACGCAGCCCATGGATTCTCCGCCGCCCGGCCCGCGCAAGATCATCCATATCGACATGGATGCCTTTTATGCATCGGTCGAACAGCGGGACGATCCGGCGCTGCGGGGCAAGCCGATCGCGGTCGGCGGCGGCGGTCCGCGCGGCGTGGTGGCAACCGCGAGCTATGAGGCGCGGGTGTTCGGCGTTAAATCCGCCATGCCCGGCGCCCGGGCGCGGCGGCTCTGCCCCGACCTGCTGTTCGTGAAGCCCCGCTTCGAGGTCTATCGCGCCGTATCGGCCCAGGTGCGGGGGATATTCGCCCGCTTCACCGACATCATCCAGCCGCTCTCGCTCGACGAAGCCTATCTGGATGTCACCGTCAACAAGCCCGGCATCGCCTCGGCCACCCTTATCGCGCAGGAGATCCGGCGGATGATCCGCGAGGAGACGGGCCTCACCGCGTCGGCCGGCGTTTCCTACAACAAGTTGATCGCCAAGCTGGCGTCGGATCAGAACAAGCCCGACGGCCTGTGCGTCGTCCGGCCCGGAGAAGGGCAGGGCTTCATGGCCGCCATGCCGGTGCGCCGGATCCATGGCGTGGGCCCGGTGACGGCGCAGCGGATGCAGGCGCTGGGCATCGAAACCGGCGCCGACCTTCGAGCGCGCGACCTGGCCTTCCTGCAACAGCATTTCGGCAGCGCCGCGCCCTTCTATTATCGCGCCGCGCGCGGCGAGGACGACCGGCCGGTCCATGAGCGGCAGGAGCGCAAGTCGGTCAGCGTCGAGGACACGTTTTTCGACGACCTCGTCGCCGAAGACGCGCTGGTGGCCGAGATCGACCGCATTGCCCTCAGCCTCTGGGGCAGGATCGAAAAGAGCGGCGCCTATGGCCGCACCGTGGTGCTGAAGATCAAGTTCGCCGACTTCCGCATCATCACCCGGTCGAGAAGCTTCGCGGCGCCGGTCCGCTCTCCTGATCTTCTGGCGGAAACCGGGCGCACGCTGCTGCGCGCCCAACTGCCGCTGCGCATGGGCGCCCGCCTGCTGGGGCTGGGCGTCCACAATCTTGATGGGCAAGAGGAGGAAGAGGCAGGGCCGCAGCTCAGCCTCTCGCTCTGACGGGCGGCGTCAGAAGGGCAGCCAGTTCCGCTTTTCGGTGAACTTCATATAGCCCGCATTGATGCCCAGCCGATAGCCGACGCCGAGCCGGATCGGGATCAGCACCACGCTGCCCCAGCGCAGATAGCTGGCCGTAAAGCCGCCCACCAGATAGGCGGTGCCTTCGGCCGCCGGGAAGCGGTGGTAAAGGTCCTGCGTGTCATAGAGATTATAAACGAGGACAAAGGTATTGGCCGCATTGCCCCCCACGTCGAAGCCGATCGACGGCCCGGTCCAATAGACCTGCCGCATGCCTTCGACCTTGTGGTTGAGCGTGCCCGACCCATAGCGCAGCCCGACGACGAATGCGCCCGAAGCCTCGCGTCCGGCGATATAGGCGTTGGGACGGCCCTGGTCCTTCAGGATCTTCTCGATGATGCCGGCCAGCCCTTCCGCGCCCTTGCCGAACACGCCCTCGGCCGCGCCGATCAGGTCATCTTCCTGATAGGATTGGGCCGGCGCCAGCGCCGGCGGCGGGGAATTGGCGGTGACGGGCGCGCCCGTCGCGGTCGTGTTGGAAGGGATCGGATTCGGCGAAGCGGCCGGGGCGCTTCCGCCTGCAGGGACGCTGGCGTCGACGCCCGGATCGGTCGGCGTGCTGCTCGCTTGAGGAGGCGGGGCCAGATCCGCATCGATCGCCATGTTGGGATCGACGGTGCGCACCTGCGCCTGCGCTTCCACGGGCGCTACCGCCACGCCCGCGACCGCCAAGGCCAGACCCGCCACGCGTGTCACGCGGCCCGTGGCCCGCTTCATCAACCCGATCATGCCCGCAACTCCCCGACGCCCGCTCATTCGAACAAGGGGCAGATTATCGAGGAACAAGCTGAAACGACAATGAACGAACGGCGACCCGAGTCGATTTCGGGCTGGATCGAATCCCAAGTCTTTCCGCCCGAGCGCATTTTCATGCTGCAGGACCGTTGCCATGCGCGAAAGCCGCCGCTATAGCCCGCACCTAGCCACAGCTCATCTTTCCGATGGGCGAATTCGTGCGGAGACGTGGGTGAGTGGCTGAAACCAGCGGTTTGCTAAACCGTCGTAGCCTTAAGGGGCTACCGAGGGTTCGAATCCCTCCGTCTCCGCCACCTTTTCTTGAAATCCGGATTGGAAATTCCGCGCAACGCTCGTGCGCGGCTTTTCCTGGGCCGTTCAGGCGACGGTCGCCAACGCGCGATCCTCCGCTGGGGCCTCATCGGCCTTTTCCAGCCAAGCCTGGAACATCAATATGTCCCACAGCTGATATTGCCAGTTGCGGGTGCCGGACAGATGTTCCCGCCATTTGCGCTGGATCGGTTCGGGGTGGAAATAGCCCTGCTGCTTCAGGCGCACGGGGTCGAGCAGGCTGGCCGCCCAATCCTTGAGCGGCCCGCGCAGCCAGCTGTGCAGCGGCACGCCGAAACCCTGTTTGGGCCGGTCGATCAGCGCCGGCGGCACATGGCGGTAGAGCAGTTGGCGCAGCAGATACTTGCCCACGCCCCCGCGCATGTTGAAATGCTGCGGCAGCGACCAGGCGAATTCGAAGACGCGATGGTCCAGCAGCGGCACCCGCGTTTCCAGGCTGCAGGCCATGGCGGCGCGGTCCACCTTCACCAATATGTCGTCCGCCATGTAATGGCAGGCGTCGTCCAGCATCATATGGTCGCTGAAATTGCGGATCGGTGCGTCCCTCGGCGGGCCGTAGCCGGTGGGCTCGACGACATCGCCCAGCAGGTCGGCCGGCTGCCAGTGGCTCATCATCTCCCGATAGAGGCTGCGCTCATCGGCAGCGAGGATCACGTTCGCGCCCTTGTAGAGCTTGTCGCCCGGATGGGTCCAGCGGCGGTGCGCCGGCATCAGCGGCTGGGCGAAGGCATAGAGCCTGTCCCATCCGCGCTCCGGCACCGACCGCACCAGCTGCCCGCCCATGCGCCGCATCAGCATCGGCACGCGCGACACCCGCTTCCACATGGCGGCGGCCAGAAAATAGCGGGCGTAGCCGCCGAACAGTTCATCGCCACCGTCGCCGGACAGGGCCACGGTCACATGGCTCCGCGCGAGGCGCGCGACCAGACAGGTGGGGATCTGCGATGAATCGGCGAAGGGCTCGTCATAGATGGCGGGAAGCTCGGGGATGACCGCCATCGCCTCCTGCGGCGACACGAACAATTCGCTATGCTCCGTCCCCAGATGCCGGGCTACGGCGGCCGCATGGGCGGCTTCATTATAGTCCGACTCGTGAAAGCCGATCGAAAAGGTCCGCACCGGACGCGTCGATTGCGCCTGCATCAGCGCCACGATCAGCGAGGAATCCACCCCGCCCGACAGGAAAGCGCCCAGCGGCACGTCGGCGATCATCTGCTGTCCGACAGCGTCCAGCAGCAGCTGTTCCAGCGCGTCGATGGCGTCGCTCTCGCCGCCGGCAAAGGGTTCGGCCTGTCCGCGCGCGACCGCGTCGGCCGCCAGCCAATAGGGACGCGGCGCCGGGCAGCGTCCCGCTTCCAGGTCGCGCCGGTCCATCCGCAGCCAATGGCCGGGGAGCAGCTTGGCGATGCCTTCATGGATGCTGAAGGGCGCGGGCACGGCATTATGGCGCAGATAGAGGGCAAGCGCGCGACGATCGACCGGCGCGTCGAAGCCGGGATAGCGGCGCAGTGCCTTCAATTCGGACCCGAACAGGAAAGTCTTGCCCTGCCAGCCATAATGGAGCGGCTTTTCGCCGAACCGATCGCGCGCCAGCCAGAGCTGCTGTTCCATCCGGTCCCACAGCGCGAACGCGAACATGCCCGTGCAGCGGCGCAGCGTGTCTTCGACGCCCCAGGCCTCGATCGCGGCCAGCAATGTTTCGGTATCGGAATGGCCCCGCCATGCAGGCGCTGCGCCGGCGCTTTCCAGATCGCGCCTCACCGCCAGATGATTGTAGATCTCGCCATTGAAGGCGATCATGAAACGGTTGCTGGCCGATGCCATCGGCTGGTGGCCGGCGGCCGAAAGGTCGACAATGGCCAGGCGGCGATGACCGAGCGCAATGCCCGCCTCGCCATCGCTCCACTGGCCGCCATCGTCGGGACCGCGATGATGGAGCGCGCCGCTCATCCGGGGCAGGGCCGATCGCAATCTGTCGAAATTCCGGGCGCTCCAGCCACCTACCAGTCCGCACATTGCCGTTGGTTCTCCATCAGCAGGGCGGCAGCATAGGCGAGAGGATCGCGGGGATGAAACTCGCTTAGTGGGTAACCAGCTTTTGCCTTGTGCGACCTCGGCTTGGACGGCGGCTCGATGACGAGGAGGGTCGGACGAGCCGGCGCGAACGGCCATGCCGCCATCGGGGTAGAACCTCATATCGTCGGAGGTATATCGTTTTGCTTCCTTGTCATGGGCGGCCCGCCCGGACCATCTTCCTTCGTTCCCGCACCATCTCGGGTTCGCCACAAGAGCCATAGGGGCAAGACGGGGGAGGGTCGGGCGATGGCAGGGCTCGCGACCATTGATGCGGAACAGTGGGTGGCTGCACCATGCACGAATTCGCGACGATCAGAAGGTCAGGCTGACAATCCATCGTTGGATTATCTTCAGACATATAGCGGAAACAATTTAACCAGGATCAATATTGGGGTAGAAGATCATTTGTCAGTGCCGAATCGAGATCATCGCGGATCGGACGAACATTGGATCATCTCCTTCAAGGCTGAAGTGGCATGAGACATTTCCGGCCCAAGTCTACCCGATCGGTCCCCGCGATCGCCTATGTCGACGCATCGCAACTGGAACCCGGCCGGCTTGGCCAATGCTTTCGGGAAGGCGCCGTCGCCGTGGTGATCCAGGGCAATGGCTGGATCCCCGCGCTCTGGCAGTCGATGATGGCCAATGATGCGGAAATGCCCTGGCAGGCGTCGCTTTACGACCTGGCGGTCAATCTGATGCCGCATGATCATCTCACCGAATCGCTCGGCGATGTCTATTTCTTCAAGCCTGGCCGCCATTCCTATATCGGCCGCAAGATCGAGATCCGCTCCGACGGTCATCGCCTGCTGACAACGCCGCCTTCCTTTCGCACCCAGCATGGCGTCTGGCAGATGAGCGAGCAGATGCGCGAACAGTGCTGGAGCTTTTCGATGCGCGTCCTGCGCGCGCTCGCGCCTTCGGAAACGCAGGAGGATCAGTTGGCCGGGGTGCGCGCGGTGGTGCAGCATCTGCGCTATCATGACACGGTCGCGGGGCAGCAGTCGCTCTATGCCATGATGCACAATTGCCTCGGGGCCTGGGCCCGGATCGGCTATGGCCTGGACCGCCGGCGGGAGGAAATGCGCGGCCCCTTGGGCCGGCGCGGCGTGTCGGATGCGATGGCGTTGATGTCGCTGCTGCCCCCGTTGCGCCCGCTGGTGGACAGGCTCAACCAGTGGGCGGGCCGCTTCGACAAGCAGGCGGTGGTGCCCGAAGGCTATGTCCTTCTGTCCAAGGCGCATGTCGATTCCCGCTATTTTTCGGCGCTGTGCGGATCGCGCCGCAACCTGCGCACCGACATCTTCGTCGATGGCGCGTGGATGCCGCTGCCGATGAACAGCACCGACGTGGTCGTCATCCCGGGGATGCGCGCGCAAATGGCCTATGGCATCGCGCCCACGCTGCATCGCGTGCTGCAGGCGCAGGATGAAGAGGGGGGAGCGGAGGGGCCGGACGCCGCCAATGTGACGATCCTGCTCGGCGCGAAATGAAGAGAAGAGAGAAGAGGGGCGGAGCCGACCTCCTTGCCCTTCTGCCCTGAAGGGATCAGGCGATCTGGCGCACCAGCATGAAGGCTTCGGCCGCGCGGCGATAGACCGACGCGCCGCGCACCGCCGCCAGCGCACGCAGCGCCTCCAGCGAGCGTTCGTCGGGGAAGGGCCTGACCTGCGATTCGAACGCGGCGAAAGCGTCGATCTTCGCGTCGATCGTGTCGCTGATGTCGATGAACATGTTGGGCACGAAGGCGGGCGTGATCCCCGGCGCCAGCCAATTGGTTTCCGACAGCGTCTCATAGGCCAGGATCAGCTTGGGCGCCTCGGCATGGCGGGGCCGCGCCGCGACCATCGCGGAGATGAAGGCGAACTGATGGTCGAGATGAATGTCGCCGATGAAGGGCACGAACAACGCGTCGGGCCGGAACCGCTCGACAATCTCGCCAATCCGCGCGTTGAGTTCGGCATGCGGCACGCGGTCGAGTTCGGCTGCGGGAAAATCGCAGAAATGGGTTTGCGCCACGCCCAGCCGCTGGTGCGCGACCTGGCTTTCGCGGCGGACACGCTCGGTCGCGCCTTCCGGGAAGCGCGGCGGATCCCCCCGGGTGAGGACGCAGACCTGGACATCGGCGCCCTGCCGCGCCAGCCGGGCGATCGTGCCCCCCGCGCCCAGCACTTCATCGTCGGGATGGGGGGCGATGATCAACGCGCGCTCGATCTGGGCCAGCATGTTCCGCCCCGGTGACCGGCTCTCCTCCGGTTCCAGCGAGAAAGGGGTGGCGCTCCCCAGGGAGGAGGAGCCGCTATGGGGCTCAAGGCTGGCCTCGCGTGCCTCTTCGGTCAGTCTGTAGAGTCCGTCCGTCACCGCTTCCCCCTCCTTCCTCTGTCTGGCGCGCGTAGCCATCGCCGATCCGACTATTCCGCCGCCACGGCCATGGCGGGCACGGGCTTGCGGATCAGGCAATTGCCCAGCGCCAGCGTGTCCATGCCGGTGCCGAAGAAGGTCCGCACCGCATCGACCGCGCTGCACACGATCGGCTCTCCCTTCACGTTGAAGGAGGTGTTGAGCAGCACCGGCACGCCGGTGAGTTCCTCGAAGGCGCCCAGCAGCCGGTGGAACAGCGGATTGCTCTCTTCATGCACCATCTGCACGCGCGCGGTGCCGTCGACATGGACGATGGCGGGCGCATCCTGCGACAGTTCCGGCTTGGCGCGGAAGGCGATCACCATGAAGGGCGCATTGTCACTCCGCTCCAGATAGCGGTCCGCCGCCTCCGCCTTCATCGACGGGCAGAAGGGACGCCAGGGTTCGCGATATTTGATCACGGCGTTGACCTTGTCGCGCGCATCGACCGCGCGCGGGTCGGCCAGGATGCTGCGTTGTCCCAGGGCGCGTGGGCCTGCCTCCATGCGGCCCTGGAACCACCCGACGATCCGGCCCTGGCTCAAATCCTCCGCCACCGACATGGCGATGTCGTTGGGCCGGTGATAGTCAATGCCGCAGCGGTTGAGCATCGCCTCGATCTGCGCGTCGCTTTCCTCCGGCCCCAGCGCCAGCGTGGTCAGCTTTTCCGGCCGGGCGCCGGTCTGCTGCCAGCAGGCGGCAAAGGCCGCGCCGGCCGCCGCGCCGCTGTCGGAACAGAGCGGATGGGGGAAGATATGGTCGATCCCTTCCACATCATAGAGCTTGCTGTTCATCTTGATATTGTGGCCAACGCCCCCGCCGACGCACAAATTGGTGCAGCCTGTCTTCTTCTGGCCCCAGCGGACAAGGCGGGTGACGGCCTGCTCCAGCGCCTCCTGGACGACGAAGGCGAGGTCATGATGCCATTCCTCGATCGGCTGATTTTCCGACCGGGGCGGCCGACCCAGCAGGCGCGGCAGATAATCGGTGAAGCGGTCGGACCAGCTGCGCGGGCCATAATGGATCATGTGCGGGTCCAGCCGATAGCCGATGCCGTCCTCGGCCGGCATCACGATCTGGTCGACCGCCGCCTTGATGTCGGCGTCATGCTTGCCATAGGCGGCGAGCCCCATGACCTTATATTCGCCGTCATAGGCTTCAAAACCCAGATATTCGGTGATCGCCGCATAGAACCAGCCGAGCGAATGGGGCATCGGCACTTCATAGATCGGCACGATGTCGTCGCCGACGCAATGCCACAGCACGGTGCAGAGCGTGTCGCCCGAACCGTCGACGGTGACGCACAGCGCCTCGTCGAAGGGCGACTGCATATAGGCGTGCAGCGCATGGGTATAATGATGCGGCACCGGATGGATCGGTGGCGCCGACTGCGCGCCCAGCGCCCTGCGCCATGCCGCATTGTGGCGCGCCACCGTGACCTCGTCGGAAAAATGGTTCAGCAGCATGTTCTGCCAGGAAACGGTCTTGGCATCGACCGACCAGTCCTTGCGCATTTCGGCGAAGAAATTGCGCATGACGCCGTTGGTGTAGGACGGCACGTCCCAGTTGATGGCGAGCGCCCGCACGCTGGCGGCGTCGATGCCGCCCCGGTCCAGGCAGAAGCGCAGCGCGCGGGAAGGATACCAGCCCTTCGCATGCTTGTTGCGCAAAAAGCGTTCTTCCTCGGCGAAGGCGACGAGCGCGCCGCCCCGGACGAGGGCCGCGGCGGGATCATAGCCGCCTTCGAACAATCCGATAAAGTTGTCCATTGTACCTCCATTGGTCGCGAGGAAGGTTCGCTTTACCGGCAGAGCCTATGGCCTGAATGGGGGCCGAGGAATCTGCCGATCAGCATACTTCGTTCGGGGTTCGTCAAAGGTATCGGTGATTTCCCGACAGTTGCGAGCGGTCCGTCAGCTCGCGCAGGCTGGTCGGGCGACCCAGTCTTTCCAGGATCGGCGCGGCCGCTCCGGGCGTGGCGCAGCTGCGTTGCGCCGCCCGGTGGAGCGAGGGATGACGCCTTACCGCGCGGGAGGACAGGAATACCAAAGGAGTGTGCTCCACCACTTCGGACAGGTCGATATCATCCAGATGGTCGTGATAGACGACGCCCGGAATATCCAGTGGCAGCTGGTGGACCAGCGGGTCCAGCGCGGCATCCACCTCGAAAGGCGATATGCCGTCGAGCAGCAGGATGACCCGCCCCCTCTGGCTCGCGCGATAGGCCAGTTCCAACAGCCGATCGGGCAGGGACCCGTCCTGCTTGCGGCTAATTTCCAGTAGGATCAGGGCATGCATGGCTCGCTCCCTTCATGGGAAGCATTTTACCGCTAGCCCGGCGCGCCGATAGACGCTCATACGGATGAGTTGCTGCACTTGCGCTTAGCGGCGCAACATCGCCTTGCTTATAACCATAATCGCCATTTGGGATCTCCACCTGGCTGATAGACTGCGCGCACGAAGAGGGTGAATGGCGTGCAGGATCGGCTGAAACCAGCGATGGCCGGGACGGATGGTCCCGCGCCGAAGGTCAGGACCAGACCGCTCAACCTGCTGCTCGTCGTCGACCCGCAAAGGCTGATCGACGCGGGCCGCCTGATCACCGCCCTGTTCGCGGTCTTCGCCATCTATCTCGATCCGACCAAGCCTGCCTATCTGGCGCAGGAAACGCGCGGCGCCGTCGCCCTTTACCTGATCTTCTCCCTGGTCTTCGCCATCTGGCCGCTGCGGCGGCGGCTCGACGACCCCATCCATCTGCTGACCCATGGTATCGACCTGGTGGTGATCAGCGGCCTCGCGCTGCTCACCGATGAACTGACCAGCCCCTTCTTCTCCTTCCTGCCTTTCATCCTGCTGGTGACGACGGTCCGCTGGGGCCTGCTCGGCGCGCTCGCCGGCGGCGTGATGCTGGAAGTCGTGCTGCTGCTGGTCGGCTGGCCCGATCTCGACGATGGCGAATCGGAATTGAACATCCTCATCATGCGGTCGGCCTATTATCTCGTCGGTGCCCTGATGCTCGGCTATTTCGGCGCCTCGCGCGATCTCAGCCGGGACCGGCTGGAACGGCTGGCCGCCTGGCCCAGCAACGCGCTGTCCGCCGATATCAGCCAGTGGCTGGGGCCGCTGCTGGCCCACGCCGCCGACGTCCTCGGCAAGCCGCAACTCATCATCTTCTGGCAGGATCATGAAAAGGCGGTCGGCATGGTGGCCGTCTGGCATGACGGGGAGCTGCAGGTCTCGCCGGTCGCCGATGCCGCCCTGTGGGCATCGATCGACGCGGAACTGCTTCAGCCGGCGGGGGCGGCCGAGACGCTGAGGCGCCTGCTGAACCTTTTTGCCCACGCCATGCCGGCGGCGCGCTGTCCGTCCCCGACGATGCGCGTGCGCCGCGCCTATTCGGCGCCCTTTTCCGGGATTCGCTTTCGCGGCGAATTGTTCGTGATCAACCCCAAATGCTATCATGAGGAAGGCGTTTCGCTGACCTCGATCATTGCCGCCCGCGTGGCCTCGGAGCTGGAGCGGCTGGCGCTGATGGGCGAGATCGCGCAGTCCGCCCGCACCGAGGAGCGCAGCCGCCTCGCCCGCGACCTGCATGACAGCATCCTCCAGGACCTGACCGCCGCCAGCCTGCGTCTGAAGGCGACGATGATGCGCGTGCCCGAACCGGCGCAGGCGGGCCTTGCCCTCGTCAATTCGGTGATCCTCGATCAGCAGCGCCGCATCCGCCACTATGTCGAAAATGTGCAGCTGCCCGAAGAGGATGATTCGCTCAAGGCCACGCTCAAGGATTGCGCCGCCTCGCTGCGCCGGCAATGGAATTGCGACATCCATGTCGAGGTCGAACCGCAGCAGCTGGTGTTGCCCGGCGTGCTGGCCCTGGAGATATCGAAGCTGCTGGCCGAAGCGACCGCCAACGCGGTGCGGCATGGTGGCGCGACTCAGCTGGAGCTGGACGCGGCGCTGGAGCAGGAACAGCTTTGCCTGCGCATCGTCGACAATGGGACCGGCATCATCGACACGGCGCCCCATGCCTGCAAGCCGCCCGGATCGATGGCGGCGCGGGTCGCCGACCTGCGCGGCAAGTTCGCGATCACCCGGACGGCGCCGGGGCTCGCCATGATGATCAGCCTGCCGTTGAAGGGAGGCGCGGATGTGTGGCGTTGTCCTGTGTGACGATCATCCGCTGCTGTTGCGGGGGTTGTGCGATCTTCTGGAACTGGAGCCCGACTTCCCCGTCGTGGGTGCCAGCACCTCGGGGCGCGAGGCGCTCGACCTGCTGCGAAGCGGCGCGGCCGAGATCGGGCTGATCGATGTCACCATGCCCGAAATGGGCGGCATGGACATATTGCGGGAGGTCGCCGCCCTTCGGCTGGACGTGCGGATCGTCTTCCTCACGGCCACCATCACCGCCGCGCAGATTTCCGAGGCGTTGCAGCTGGGCGTCGCGGGCCTGCTGCTCAAGGAAAGCGCGCCCGAAGCGCTGATCTGTTGCCTGCGTGAAGTCGCGGCGGGGCGGCGCTGGCTGCCATCCGAGCTGGCGGCAAAGGCGTCGAGCCCCGTGCCCGGCGCCAAGGCGCAGACGAGCGCGGGTGCCACGCTCACCCGCCGCGAAATGGAGATCGCCCGGCTCGTCTGCCGGGGCTATTCGAACAAGATGATCGCCCGCGAACTGGATTCCTCCGCCGGCACGGTGAAGATCCATCTGCAGAATATCTACCAGAAGCTGCAGATCGCCAATCGCACCGCCCTTGCATCGCTGCTGATGAACTGAGGTCGCGCGGTCGGGGGTGCCCATTCGCGCTGCCGCCGGCCCGCAAGGGCAGCGTTTCGCCCAAAAGGGCTACTAGCCTTATGCCCTGCCCCGCTTGTGCCCCCTTCTCCTATCCTTGGCCCCGACATCCACGGACGAGCGGGCATGAGTCGACTCCTGGCCGTTCCTCTTCGGGAGGAAAGCGTGAAGATCCTTGTCGTCGCCAGTTTCGCCCCTTCGCTCGTGAATTTTCGTGGTCGGCTGCTGCAAGGCATGGCGCGACGCGGGCATGAGGTGGTGGCCTGCGCGCCGGAGGAGGATGCGCGCGTCGCCGACATTCTGGCGCGCTGGGGCGTGCGCTATCAGGTCATCCCGATGGCGCGGGCCGGCACCAATCCCGTCGCGGACATGCGGACCCTGCTGGCGCTGCTGGCATTGTTCCGCCGGGCGCGACCGGACCTGGTCCTGGCCTATACGCAAAAGCCAATCATCTATGGCGGCATCGCCGCGCGCCTGGCGGCGCCGCGCGCGCGCCGCGTCCTCATGTGCAGCGGCCTTGGCTATGCCTGTACCGGCGGCGAGGGGGGCGACCGGCTGCGGACGCTGGTGCGCACGATCATGGCTGGCCTGTTCCGCGTCGCGACCGCCGGGGCGCATCGCGTCCTCGTCTTCAATCGCGACGATGGCCTCGACATGCGCGACCTTGGCATGGTCGCGCCGGGGCAGGAGATCGTCCAGGTGCCGGGCTCGGGCGTCGATATCGCGCATTTCGCTGAACAGCCCCTGCCCGAAGGCCCGCCCACATTCCTGATGATCGCCCGGCTGCTGCGCGACAAGGGCGTGGTCGACTATGTCGAGGCCGCGCGCCTCGTGCGGCGGCGCCATCCCGAGGCGCGCTTCCAGTTGCTGGGACCCTTCGATCCCAACCCGTCCGCGATCAGCCCGGCCGAGATGCAGGGCTGGGTGGAGGAAGGCACGATCGACTATCTCGGCTCGACCGACGATGTCCGGCCCTATCTCGCCGGTTCCACCGTCTTCGTCCTGCCGTCCTATTATCGGGAGGGGCTGCCGCGCAGCACATTGGAAGCGATGGCGACCGGCCGCGCGGTGATCTCCACCGATTCCCCCGGCTGCCGCGAACCCATCGTCCATGGGGAAAATGGCTGGCTCGTTCCCGTGCGCAATCCGCAGAGCCTCGCCGCGCACATGCAGCGCTTCATCGACACGCCCGAACTGGCCGCGCAGATGGGCCCCCGGTCCCGCGCGATGGTGGTGGACCGCTATTCGGTCGACCATGTCAACGCGCTGCTGTTCGACCTCATGGGCCTCAATGAGGAACGCCCGCCCGACAAGGCTGCGCCTGATCGATCCCCGATCGCGGCGGCCGCCTGGGCGGAACCGTCATGAAGCTGCGTGTCATCGTCGAACAGATCGCCGCCGGCCTGCTGATCCTCCTGCTCGCCCCGCTACTGCTGGCCATCGCCATCGCCATCCGACTGACGATGGGACGGCCGGTGCTGTTCTCGCAGATCCGCTCGGGCCTGGACCGCCGTCCTTTCCGGCTCTGGAAGTTCAGGACCATGACGGATGCCCGCGACCCCCTGGGGCGACCTTTGCCCGATGAGCATCGCACGACCCGGCTGGGCGCCTTTCTCCGGCGCACGCGGATCGATGAGCTGCCCGAACTTTGGCACATCGTCACCCGGGAGATGAGCTTCATCGGCCCGCGCCCGCTGCTGCCGCCCACGATCGCGAGCATGGGGGCCGACGGCGTCCGCCGCTGCAGCGTGCGGCCGGGGCTGACCGGCTGGGCGCAGATCCATGGCGGGCCGCTGCTCGATCTCGGCGAAAAGCTGGACATGGACCTGTGGTATATCCGGTCGGCGTCGCTGAAGCTCGACGCGCTGATCCTGTGGCGGACGCTGCGGGTCGTGCTGCTGGGCGACCGCCTGTCCTATGATCCGACCGCAGCGGGTGCGGGCGAGCGCCGACATGGTCCGGTGCTGGCCGAAGCGGACGACCATGTCATCGACGCGAGGCCGCTGGCGCCGACGGCCGACGCGCTCGCCGCCAACGACCATATATTTGCCGACCGCGACCCGCATGACCATGCCGGCAGCGAGCGCTCCGCCGGGCATCGCTAGCGTCGCCGGGCGCATGAACCGACATGACGGCCGATAGAGGGAGAGCCGGGAATGAAGCCGAATTTCTTCATCGTTGGGGCACCCAAATGCGGGACCACCGCCTGGGTCGAATATCTGCGTTCGCATCCTGACATCTTCATTTCCAAGTCGAAGGAGCCGCATCATTTCTCCCGCGACTTTCCCAAGTGGAATTTCGTGTCGGACCCGCAGGACTATCTGGCGCTGTTCGCGGAGAGCGGCGCCGCATCGGCGGTCGGGGAAGGATCGGTGCGCTATCTTTATTCGAAGGTCGCCGCGCGCGAGATCCACAGTTTCAATCCCGACGCGCGCATCCTCATCTTCCTGCGCGACCAGCCCGATTTCCTGCCCTCGCTGCATCATCAGCAGCTTTATAATGGCGACGAGACGATCGAGGATTTCGAACGGGTGTGGCGCCTGTCGGGCCGGCGGCCAGCCTCCACCATTCCGGCCTATTGCCGGGAGCCGAGCTTCCTCGACTATGCCGCCATGGGGCGGTTCCACGAGCAGGTGGAACGCTATCATGCCGTCTTTCCGGCCGAGCAGATCAAGCTGATCGCCTTTCGCGACTGGATCGATGATCCGCGCCGCACCTATCTCGACATCTTGGGTTTCCTGGGCGTGGCGGACGATGGCCGCACCCGGTTCGATCGGATCAACGAAGCCAAATATCACAGGAGCCGCCTGGTCGCCTCCTTGACCCAGATCCCGCATCCCTGGGTGCGCAAGTCCTCGCAATTGCTCACCCAGATTGCCGGGCGGCAGCTCGGCATCCTCGCCCGGCTGCGCGACCTCAATCGGCGGAGCGGATACAAGGTGCGGACCGATCCCGCGCTGAAGGAAGAAATCCGGCGCTATTATCAGGCAGACAATGCGCGGCTCGAAGCGCGCTTCGGCGTGCGGCTCGATGCCGTATGTGAGCCGGCGATCCAGTCGGCCGCCTGAAAACTGCCTTCAAAGCTTTGCGTGCTGGACGCGTGCCTTGAAATCGCTGGAGATTATCCGCTTTCCCCACGCCGAAATTGCTTTACCTATATCCAAGGATGGAGAAGGGGGCTCTTCACGAACGGCTGGAACGCTCGCCCGTGGCAAAGACGCTGCTGGGCCTGCTGATCTTCGGCCTGATCATCGGCGGCTGGATGCTGTTCGAACGTCAGCGCATCCTGTCCGCGACGCTGCCCAACGCGCCGCAGCGTCAGGAAGAGTGCGCGCTCTGGTTCGTCGGCAGTTCCTCGATCCATCGCTGGACGACGATGGAGCGCGACATGGCGCCTTGGACCGCGCATAATCGCGGCATCGACGACAGCACCTATGCCGAAATCCTGCCGCGCTTTGCCAATGCGGGCCAGGATCCCCGCCCGGTCGCGATCATCCTCTATGCCGGGGAAAATGACATAGCGCGCGGCGTGCCGGTGCGCGCCGTGATCCGGGACCTTGCGGCCTTCCTCGACCTGCGTCGCCGCACGCTCGGCGACGTGCCGGTGCTGGTGCTTTCCATGAAGCCCAGCCCCGGGCGCCGCGCCTATTTGAGCGCGCAGCATCTGTTCAACGATGCGGCGGGACGATTGATCGCGGGCAGCCAGGGCGCCTATTTCGCCGACATCACCACGCCGCTGCTGAAGGGCGGGAGGATGGGCGATCATTATCGCGCCGATGGGGTGCATATGAACCCGGCCGGCTACCACATCTGGGCCGGCGTGGTGCGCCAGCGGCTGCGCGAAATTCTGCCGGCGGCGACGGTGACACGGTGCGAGGTCGGGCGTTAGGGCGATATGACTTTCGCTTGATCCGTTCGCCCGAAGCGAATGGTGTAGATAAGCGAGCGAGGCTGAAGTCATCATGCGCTAGAATATCGCGCTTCAAATCAGAGGCATCACACCCTGGGGAGACAAATTGGTTGGCCTCCCTCTCTGTCGGTTCGAGCGAAATCGGGCACCAGCCGCGACCCTATCCGCGGGCCAGCAATTCCCGCGCGCGGGGGGCGAGGCGCTGCGCGGCGGCGGCGTGGATGCCGGGCGCGGTGCACAGCAGGCCGAAGGCGGTCGGCTGCGGCCGGTTGAAGGCCAAGGCATCGCCCAGCGCGTCGGTGACGATGGCGCCCGCCTCCTGCGCGATCAGGGCGGCGGCGGCGACGTCCCATTCATTGCCCCAGCGGACGGTGGCGACCAGGTCGGCCTCGTCGGCCGCCACCATCGCCATGCGCAGCGCGATGCTGTTGGGCTTGTCGACGGTGACGAGATCGCGATCATGCCGGGGCAGCTGGTCGGCCGGCACGCGTGCGCCGGGCAGCAAGGCGCGCGATCCCGCGCGTAGCAGGCGCCCGTTGCGCGTGGCGCCCTCGCCGGCGCGCGCGACCCATAATTCGTTGCGCGCGGGCGCCGCCAGCAGGCCGATGCGCACGGCCCCGCGCTCCACCAGCGCCACCGAAACCGCCCAGCCCGGCCGGCCGCGCAGATAGTCGCGCGTGCCGTCGATCGGATCGACCACCCACACCCGGTCGAGCGCCAGCCGATGCACCGTGTCCGCCGTCTCTTCCGACAGCCAGCCGGCCGACGGATCGACCGCGCCCAGGCTTTCGCGCAGCATCTGGTCGATTTCCAGGTCCGCCTCGCAGACCGGGTGCCCGGGCACCTTCTCCCACTGGCGCACCTGCGTCTGGCCGCCCGCCCAGAGGGTGAGCGCCCGGTCGGCGGCATCCGACACCGCCGACACCAGCGCGCGCAGATCGATCTCAGCCTCCGGCAACGGTCATCCCGTCGACGCGCAGCGTGGGCACATTCATGCCGTAGCGGAATTCCAGGTCATTGGCGGGCACCAGCGCGCGGAACATGTCCTTCAAATTGCTTGCGATGGTGATTTCCGACACCGCCTGGCCGATCGCGCCATTCTCGATCAGGAAACCGGCCGCGCCCCGGCTATAGTCGCCGGTCACGCCATTGACGCCCATGCCGATCAGTTCGGTGACATAGATGCCGCGCTGGATGTCGGCCATCAGCTCCGCCGGGGATACGCTGCCCGCCTCCATATGGACGTTGGTGACGCTCGCGCCCGGCGCGCCGCTGCCGCCCCGGCTGGCATGGCCGGTGGGTTCAAGTCCCAACTGCCGCGCCGATGCGCTGTCGAGCAGCCAGCCGGTCAGCACGCCCGCATCGATCAGCGCGCGCCGGGCGACGGGCAGACCCTCGCCATCGAAGGGGCGCGAGCGCAGGCCGCGCGGGCGCAGCGGATCGTCGATGATGGTGATGGCGCTGTCGAACAGCGCCTCGCCCAGCGATTCCAGCAGGAAGCTCGACCGCCGCGCGATCGCCGGGCCGACCATCCCGCCGATCAGATGCCCCAGCAGACTGGAGCCGATGCGCGGATCGAACAGGATCGGCAGCACGCCGCTCTCCACCTTGACCGGGTTCAGCCGCGCGACCGCCCGTTCGCCGGCGCGGGCGCCGATCAGCGCCGCGTCCTCCAGATCGGCCAGGTAGCGGCTGCTATGGCTGGCATGGTCGCGCTGCATGTCGGCGCCGCTGCCGGCGAGTACGCTGGCCCAGGTCGAATGGCTGGTGCCGGCATAGGCGCCGGCAAAGCCGTGGCTGGTGGCAAGCGCCACCTGGCTGCGCCCGTTGGCCGCGCCGCCGCCTTCGCTGTTGGTGACGCCGGCGACGGCCCGGGCGGCTTCTTCGACCGCCAGCGCCCGTTCGCGCAGGGCGGCCGGTTCCGGCTCGGCCACGTCGGCTAGGTCCAGCGGCGGCGCCGCGCCGCGCAGCAGCCGGTCCTCGGGCGCAAGACCGGCATAGGGGTCCTCGGGCGCCTCGCGCGCCATGGCGATGCAGCGGTCGACCAAGGTGGCAAGCGTCGCGGGGTTCATGTCCGACGCGGCGATGCTGGCGGAGCGCTGGCCGATGAAGACGCGCAGCCCGATCTCCTCGCCCTCGGACCGCTCGACATCCTCCAGCGCGCCCAGACGCACCGCCACGGTGGTCGACGCGTTGCAGGCATAGATGGCGTCCGCCGCGTCAGCCCCGGCCCTGCGTGCCGCAGCCACCAGATCCTGTGCGCGCGACTGGGCTTCTTCGAGGCTGAGCATAAGGGCGGGACAATCCTCAGATCATGGGGGACAAGCTCTGGGCCTTACGCGCTTGCTGGCGAGGGGGCAACCTGCCCCTCGACCCAGTGGCGCAGCAGGTGCCAGGCGACCGCCATCGGCGGCGGCGCGAGGAAGGGGGCCTGCGGATCGCCGTCCAGCGCGGCACGGACCCCGGCCGCATCGCACCAGAAAGCGTGTTCGATCTCGGTCTCGTCCAGCGTCAGCGCGTCGTCGTCGGCCTGGCCGATGCAGGCGATCATCAGCGAGGAGGGGAAGGGCCAGGGCTGGCTCATGACATAGCGCACC
>DATEJA010000022.1:0-5239 GCA_035278405.1 Sphingobium sp.
TACACCAAGAAGCTGCTGATCACCGGCGTCGGTTATCGTGCGGACGCCAAGGGCAAGGTGCTGAACCTGAAGCTCGGCTATTCGCATGACGTCGACTTCGACGTGCCCGAAGGCATCGAGATCAAGACCCCGGATAACACCACGGTCGAGATCAGCGGCATCGACAAGCAGAAGGTGGGTCAGGTTGCCGCCGAGATCCGCCGCTGGCGCAAGCCCGAACCCTATAAGGGCAAGGGTATCAAGTACGCCGGCGAGTTCATCTTCCGCAAGGAAGGGAAGAAGAAGTAAGATGGCAAAGCTTTCCCTCTTCGCGCGGCGTCGTCGCCGCGTTCGCACCGCGCTCAAGGCTGTTTCGGGCACCCGTCCGCGCCTCAGCGTCCACCGTTCGGGCCGTCACATCTACGCCCAGGTCATCGACGATGCGCAGGGCAAGACCCTGGCGTCGGCCTCGACCCTCGACAAGGATGTGCGCGGTCAGACCGGCGCCACCTCGCAGGCCGCCGCTGAAGTCGGCAAGCGCGTCGCCGCCGCGGCGACCGCTGCCGGCGTCACCCAGGTCGTGTTCGACCGTGGTGGTTTCCTGTTCCATGGCCGCGTCAAGGCGCTGGCCGATGCGGCCCGTGAAGCCGGGCTGGAGTTCTGATCATGGCTGACGAAAACGAAATCCAGGCACAGGCGGGTGCCCCCGCTGCTGTCGAAGGCGGCGAGCAGACCGAAGGTCGTGGTCCCGGTCGTGGCCGTGGTCGTGGCGGCGATCGCAACCGTGGCGAGCGTGGCGGCCGTGGCCGTCGCGACGACCGTCGGGGCGGCAATCGTGACGAGGAACAGGGTGAAGAGCTGATCGAGAAGCTGGTTCACATCAACCGCGTCTCGAAGACCGTCAAGGGCGGTAAGCGCTTCGGCTTCGCCGCTCTGGTCGTCGTCGGCGACGGCAAGGGCCGTGCGGGCTTCGGTCATGGCAAGGCGCGCGAAGTGCCCGAAGCCATCAGCAAGGCGACCGCTTCCGCCAAGAAGGCGATGGTTCGCGTTCCGCTGAAGGAAGGCCGCACGCTGCACCATGATGGCCTCGGCCATTTCGGTGCGGGCAAGGTGACGGTCCGTTCGGCTCCCGCCGGTACGGGTATCATCGCCGGTGGTCCGATGCGCGCCGTGTTCGAAAGCCTGGGCGTGGCGGACGTTGTGACCAAGTCCAACGGCACCTCCAACCCCTATAACATGATCCGTGCGACCTTCGCGGCGCTGGGCGAACAGACCAGCCCCAAGTCGGTGGCGCAGCGTCGTGGCAAGAAGGTCGCCGACCTTCTGCGTCGCGGTGGCGCCTCGGCCGAAGTCGCGCAGGCTGATGCCGAAGCGATTGCGGAGTAAGACGACATGGCGAAGATCAAGATCAAGCAGATCGGTTCGCCGATCCGTCGCCCCGAAGCCCAGAAGAAGATTCTGATCGGCCTCGGCCTTGGCAAGATGCATCGCGTGGTGGAGCTGGAAGACACAGCGGAAGTCCGCGGTGCCATCGCCAAGCTGCCCCATATGGTGCAGGTGGTCGACTAAGACCGTCATCCCAGCGACCCGTTAGGGCGGCGCAAGCCAACGCTGGGATCTCAGGCGGCTGGGTGGAACCTCGACCGGCTCCGCCCAACCTCACGAGGCCCCAGCCTGCGCTGGGGCTCCGGCCCGATCCCGGTGGATCGGGCCTTCGCGCGAACATAGCGAAAGCGAGTGCACGAAATGACCAAGCTTAACGAACTCAATGACAATGCCGGTGCCCGCAAGGGCCGGATGCGCGTCGGCCGTGGTATCGGCTCGGGCAAGGGCAAGACCGCCGGTCGCGGCCAGAAGGGTGCCAAGGCGCGTTCGGGCGTCAGCATCAACGGCTTCGAGGGTGGCCAGATGCCGCTCCACATGCGTCTGCCGAAGCGCGGCTTCAACAACATCTTCGCCAAGGATTACGCGATCGTAAACCTGGGCGCGCTGCAGAAGGCGATCGACGCCGGCAAGCTGGACGCCAATGCCACCATCGACCATGCGGCGCTCAAGGCCGCTGCCCTCGCCCGTGGCGGCAAGGACGGCGTGCGTCTGCTCGGCAAGGGTGAACTGACCGCCAAGCTCAACCTGCTGGTCGCCGGCGCCTCGAAGGGCGCGGTCGAAGCGGTCGAGAAGGCCGGCGGCAAGGTCGAAGTGATCGCCGTCGTCCCGGCCGCCGAAAAGGCCGCCGCCAAGAAGGGCAGCGCCAAGGCCGCCAAGAAGGCCTGAGCCTCCTTACAAGGCTTGCAAGCATGGCCCCGCTGCCCGATATGGGTAAGCGGGGCCTTGTGTTTTGGGGTCGGTTCACCCCTTATCCTCGGCTCCGCAAGAGCGGCTCGCGCCCGCTTGTCGGCAACTCAGAATGAACGGTGTGAATTTCGGAGTTCGACAGCGCGCGATCACGCCGCTAAGGGGTTAGCGATTCCGCTCCGGGCACCTGATCCCGGCAAGATGTTTTGAAGGGCAGCCACGATGGCATCGAGAGCCGACCAGCTCGCATCCAATCTCAGCCTGGCGAAGTTCAGCCAGGCGACCGACCTCAAGAAGCGCCTGTGGTTCACGCTCGGCGCGCTGATCGTCTTCCGTTTCTTGAGCTTCGTGCCGCTGCCGGGCGTCGACCCGACCGCCCTGTCGCAGCTCTACAAGCAGACCAACGGCGGCATCCTCGACATCTTCAACACTTTCTCGGGCGGTTCGCTCTCGCGCATGAGCCTGATCGCGCTCGGTGTGATGCCTTATATCACCGCCTCGATCGTGGTGCAGCTGGCCGCGTCCCTCTCGCCGCAGCTCGCGGCGATCAAAAAGGAAGGCGAAAGCGGGCGCAAGAAGCTCAACCAATATACCCGCTACGGCACGGTCGGCCTGACCGCCGTTCAGGGCTATTTCATCGCCGTTGGCCTTGAAAGCTTCGGCGCCCAGTCCGGTGTGCAGGCGGTGGTTGACCCCGGTTTCCTGTTCCGGATCGCGGCGGTCATTTCCTTGATCGGCGGGACGATGTTCCTGATGTGGCTGGGGGAGCAGATCACCTCGCGCGGCATCGGCAACGGTGTCAGCCTGATCATCATGGCCGGTATCGTCGCGCAGCTGCCGGTGACGCTCAGCAACCTGTTCAAGTCGGGTAGCGAAGGGTCGATCTCCGGCCTGCTGATCGTGCTGATCATCGCCATGGCGGTCGGCCTCATCCTGCTGATCTGCTTCATGGAGCGGGCGCAGCGCCGCGTGCTGATCCAATATCCCAAGCGCCAGACGCGCCAGGGCCTCATGCAGGCGGACCGCAGCCACCTGCCGCTCAAGGTCAACACCGCCGGCGTCATTCCGCCGATCTTCGCCAGCTCGCTGCTGCTGATGCCGCTCACCATTTCGCAATTCGCCGGCCGCACCGTCGCGGGCGAGAGCAAGCTGGGCGATTTCGTGCTGACGCTGAACCAGTATCTGTCGCACGGCAGCCCGGTCTACATGGCGCTCTATGGCCTGGGCATCGTCTTCTTCTGCTTCTTCTACACGGCGGTCGTGTTCAATCCGGAAGAGACGGCCGACAATC
This sequence comes from Sphingobium sp., assembly GCA_035278405.1. GTDB lineage: Bacteria > Pseudomonadota > Alphaproteobacteria > Sphingomonadales > Sphingomonadaceae > Sphingobium. Next base: position 3,563 of record DATEJA010000022.1, read on the forward strand.
TGAAGCGCAACGGCGGCTTCATCCCGGGCATCCGTCCGGGGAAGAACACGGAAAATTATCTGGACTATGTGCTGACCCGGATCACGGTGATCGGCGCGGCCTATCTGGCGGTCATCTGCCTGGTGCCGGAATTCGCGATCGCGCGCGCCGGTATTCCCTTCTACCTGGGGGGCACCAGCCTGCTGATCGTCGTCAATGTGACGGTCGACACGGTGACGCAGATCCAGAGTCATCTGCTCGCCCATCAATATGGCGATCTCATCAAGAAGGCGAAGCTGAAGGGGCGCCTGCGCTAACGGGCGCCGGACGCAAGAGCGCGAAAACAGGGGAGAATGCACGACATGAACATCATTCTGCTCGGCCCTCCGGGAGCTGGCAAGGGAACCCAAGCCACCCGTCTGGTCGAGAGCCGGGGCATGGTGCAGCTGTCCACGGGCGACATGCTGCGCGCCGCCGTCAAGGCCGGCACGCCGATCGGCCTCAAGGCGAAGGCCGTGATGGAAGCGGGCGAACTGGTATCCGACGAGATCGTCTCGGGCATCATCGGCGAGGCGCTCGATGGGCTGTCGGCCGACACCGGCGTCATCTTCGACGGCTATCCCCGCACCGAGGCGCAGGCCCATTCGCTCGACGCCATCCTGACCGAACGCGGCCGCTCGCTGGATCATGTGATCGAGCTGGACGTCAATGAGGATGCGCTGGTCGAACGCATTACCGGCCGCTTCACCTGCGCCAGCTGCGGCGAAGGCTATCATGACAGCTTCAAGCAGCCCAAGGTCGAAGGCGAGTGCGACAAATGCCACGGCCATGAGTTCAAGCGCCGTCCGGACGACAATGAGGAAACCGTGCGCACCCGCATGGCCGAATATCGCGCCAAGACCGCGCCGATCCTGCCGATCTACGAAGCGCGCGGCATCGTCTCGCGGGTCGACGGCATGGCCGACATGGACGATGTGACGGTGGCGATCGCCGCCATCTTGGACGGCAAGACCGCCTGAGCTACTATCGCCGCTCCTGTGCAGGGAGGGCGCGATGCGACAATCTGTGGCTTGGCTATGGGCCGGCGCGATGATGATCGCGCCGGCCCATTCGGCGGTAACGGACAGCAGCGACATCGGCTTTGCGGTCGAAAACAGCGCCGACATCCGCGCGGATGGCGCGGCCGTCTACCGGCTGCTGGGCCAACCCGCGCTCTGGTGGGACGGCGCCCACAGCTATAGCGGGGACGCGGCGAACCTCAGTCTGGATGCGCGCGCGGGCGGCTGTTTCTGCGAGACGATCCCCCAAGCCGCAGGCGCTGCGGGAAGCGTCGAACATGGCCGGGTCATTTACGCCGCGCCCAACCGACTGTTGCGCCTGTCCGGCGCGCTTGGACCGCTGCAAGGCGAGGCGGTGGTGGGGACGCTGACCTTCGACCTGGCGCCTGCGGGCGCGGGCACGCACGTGACGATGCGTTATGTGGTAGGTGGCTATATGCGCATGGGCGCCAGGGCGGTTGCCCCCCTGGTCGACCAGGTGCTGGTGGCGCAACTCGGACGATTGAAGCGCGCGGCGGAGGCGGGAGAGACAAGGCCGCGCCGTTAACCCCGATCTTAACGGATTGATTGCTGTTTCATTGCTATGGCGTGCCGGTGAGTGGACCGCCGCCTCGTGGCCGATTGACGGAGCTGGACGCCT
>DATEJA010000023.1:0-19808 GCA_035278405.1 Sphingobium sp.
GATCTGGCGCTCGTTGAGCTTGGCTCCATCCTCGTCGCGAATCTCCACGATCATGTCGCGCGCGGGCTTGCCGCAATTGACGATCGACCGGAAACGCTGCGGGCGACCCTCGGTCGCGTCGCCGCCCGAAAGATCGGTTTCCTCGACCAGCTCGACGATGATCCCCTCCCCGGGGGGCATGATGGTGACCGCCAGCGTCGCCTCGGCCAGGCCATAGCTTGGCAGGAACGCCTTTGGGCTGAATCCCGCGTCGCCAAAGGCATCGACGAAACTCTGCATCACGTCGGGGCGGATCATGTCCGCGCCATTGCCGGCCAGCCGCCAACGCGACAGGTCGAAACGATCCTGCGCCTTGGTCTGGCTCGACATGCGACGAGCGCAAATGTCATAGCCGAAGGTCGGCGAATAGCTGATCGGGGTGCCCTCGTTGCGGCTGATCAGGTCGAGCCAAGCCAGCGGACGGCGGGCAAAATCCTCGGTCTTCATATAGTCGGTCGACACCTGGTTGGCGACGACCGACAGGAAACAGCCGACCAGGCCCATGTCATGATACCAGGGCAGCCAGCTGATGCAGCGATCGCTGTCCTGCAATTCCATGCCGTGGCTGTGCGCGGCCAGATTGCTGAGCAGCGCATGATGCGTCACGGCAACGCCATGCGGGAAGCGGGTCGAGCCGCTCGAATATTGCAGATAGGCGATTTCCTCGCCCTTCGCCTGCGGCAGATCGCAGGGCGCGGCTTCGCGGCCGATGAAGTCCTCGAAAGCGATGCTCTCGACATTTTTCTGGCGACCGGACTCGCCCGCCATCTCCTCCAACTCCTTGGGGAAGAGGAACAGCATCGGGTCGCAGCTCGACAGTTGGACATTGAGCTGGTCGATATAACTTTCCTTGCCGCCAAAGCTGGTCGGCAGCGGCAGCGGCACGGGCCAGGCGCCCGCATAAACGATACCGAAGAACAGCATCGCGAAATCCGGGCCAGTTTCGGCCACCAGCGCCACACGGTCTTCCGGCTTTACCCCATGGGCGACCAGCCGATGCGCGCAGGCGATGGCGTCGCGGCGCAGCTCGGCGAAGGGATAGGGCCGCGCAAGATTGCCGCGCGCATCATGAAAATTCAGGCCACGCTGGCCCTGCGCCGCATAATCCAGCGCCTCGCCCAGCGTCTCGAAATCCGAGAAGCGGCGCGGAAGAGCATCAGTGGTTGGCGTTGGTGCCATCATGCTTCGCGAACCCGTCATAGTGGTGACCCAGTGTCATAATTTTCCTGTCCAGCGCGCCGCTAACAGCTTTGCAGCCGCTTTGCACCGGATAGTTGCGTTCCAGCTTGGGCTTCTACTCCACAAGGCGCGGTAAAATTCCGGCCCGACTGTGGCATAAAGATGGCGCATCGCGCATGATCCCCGTCATGGCCGGCAAACGCGCATCACCCCCGCTTGACGATGACAGCCTGCGCGACTTGGCGCTGCGCTATGTCGGCCGGTTCGCCACCAGCCGGGCGAAGCTGCTCGCCTATCTCCATCGCAAGTTGCAGGAACGCGGCTGGAGCGGCGAGGGATCACCCGACGCCGGTCGGCTGGTGGAGCGGCTTGCCGAGCTGCGCTATGTCGACGACAACAGTTACGCCGCGATGAAGGGGGCGGCACTGACGCGGCGGGGCTATGGCGCCCGTCGCGTTGAGGAAAGCCTGCGCGCGGCCGGGATCGACGCGGCCGATCGCGCCCAGGCAGGCGATCAGGCCAGTAGCGAAAGCTGGGTCGCGGCGGACCGTTTCGCGCGGCGCAAGCGGCTTGGACCTTATGCGGCGGTGAGGCCCGACCCCAAGCAACGCGAAAAATGGATCGCCGCCTTTCTGCGCGCGGGACACAGCTACGATGTCGCGCGCCGCTGGACCGATGCCGCGCCCGGCGAAATGCCGGAAAGAGATGATTAAGTTCACTGGTCTAGGAGATGCCGCCATCCTGAAGCTGTTCAGCATGACCATCTAGGACAAATATGAAACGTCTCCCCTTCCTCGCGCTTGCCCTGCTGACGGCCTGCTCCCAAACGGCGCCCAAGACAGACAAGGACGTCACCCCGACCGCGAGCAACGCTGCCGCCCTCCGCCTACCGCTCCAAATCCGCACCGCAAAGGGCTGGCACCGCTTCACCGTCGAAGTCGCCCGCACCCCGGCTGAACAGGAACGGGGCCTCATGTTCCGCAAGGCGCTGGATTCCGACGGCGGCATGCTCTTCCCCATGAATCCGCCACGCACCGCGAGCTTCTGGATGAAGGACACGCTCATCCCGCTCGACATGCTGTTCATCCGCACCGATGGCAGCATCGCCCTGATCGCGCATAATACCGTGCCCTATTCACGCGAGCCGGTGTCGGCCGGCGTGCCGGTTGCGGCTGTGCTGGAACTGGCCGGCGGTCGCGCGGCCGCCATCGGCGCGAGCGAAGGCGATCGGGTCGAATGGGGTCGATGCGCGGGTGGCGACGAAAAGCTGCCGGATGGTCTGGAATTCTGCCCGCCTCCTGCACGCTGACCCCATAACCGCCTTGCCAATCCCCTGCCCCGGGCTTAAGCGCTTCGCCCATGGGAATCCTTGGCAAGATCTTCACCTGGTGGAACGGCGCCACCGTCGGCACCTCTCTCTTCACGTCCCGCAACGGCAGCAAGGTGGGCGAGGATCATCAGGGCAATCTCTATTTCGAAGGCGGCAAGGATGTGCATGGCCGCACCCGCCGTTGGGTGATCTACAACGGCAATAATGACGCCAGCCGCGTGCCCGCCGAATGGCATGGCTGGCTGCATCATTCGATTGAGGGCGCTCCGGAAAGCTTCCTGCCGCCGCCGCGCATCTGGGAAAAGGATTTCACCCCCAACGCGACCGGCACCCCCAACGCCTATCGTCCGTCCGGCGCTCTGGAAAAGGGCGGCCGCCGGCAGATGGCCACCGGCGACTATGAGGCCTGGAGCCCCGACGCGTCATGATCTGCCGCCGGGCGGGGGCGTTCCTGCCGATCCTGCCTCAGGCTCTGCTCTTCGCCCCCCTGCTCCTGCTGGCGGGTTGCAATGGCGATGACCTTCCCACCGCCAACCAGACCGGCCCCGTCCGCATCGAAGGGCAGAAGATCCGCAACGGCGCGGCAGGCGCCCTGCCCGGCACGCCGATGGCGGAGCGCGTGGCGGTGATCGGCCTGCTTAACAAGCGCAACGGCATCACCACCGACCTCACGATGAAACCGGGCGATGCGCTGCGCGTGGGCGATGCGATCGTCCGGCTGCAAGCCTGCGAAACCACCGCTCCATGGGAAAATGTGCAGGAAACCGGCGCTTTCGTGCAGCTCGACGTGCGCAGCACCGCCGACAATAAATGGCGCCGCAACTTTTCCGGCTGGCTGTTCAAGGAACGGCCCGACCGCAACGTGGTGCAACATCCGATCTATGATGTCTGGATCAGAAGCTGCACAATGTCCTGGCCGGAGAGCGGGCCCGACACGGTGAAGCTGGGCGCGAAGGGCGAGCCGCCGGCCGAGGCATCGCCAGCGAGCGGCGCAAACGCCGTTTCCGCGCAGACGCCGGAGCCACCTGCGAGCGCGCCGCGCCCAGCGCCCAGCGGCACGTCGCCGACCGCAAGCTCCAGCAACGCCAGATAGTCGCGCTGGCTGATCTCGATCGCGCCCAGCGATCGCAGATGCTCGGTCATGAACTGGCAATCCAGCAGGGCGAAGCCGGCAAAACGCATCCGCGCAGTCAGCCAGGCCAGCGCCACCTTCGATGCGTCGCTGCGGCGCGACACCATGCTTTCCCCGAAAAAGGCGCGGCCCAGCGCCACGCCATAAAGCCCTCCCACCAGTTCCTCGCCGTCCCAGACCTCGATCGAATGGGCAAAGCCGATCTCATGCAGATGGCGATAGGCGCGTTCGATCTCCCCATTGATCCAGGTCGACGGCCGATCCTCCGCTTCCTGCGCGCACAAGCGGACGATGCCGCCAAAGTCCCGGTTCGCGGTCACGCGGAAACGGTCGCGCCGGATCGTCTTGGCGAGCGAGTGGGACAGGTGAAAGCCATCGAGCGGCAGGATCGCCCGCCGCTTGGGCTCTATCCAATAGACCTCCTCCGCCTCGCGGTCATCGGACATGGGGAACACGCCGATGGCATAAGCCTGCAACAACACCAGCGGATCGATCGTCATCATCACAGACTTAGCGAGCCCGGGACGGTGGCGCCAGAGGGCCTTTTGTCAGCCCGCAACCACCCTGTTCAGCGTTCGCGCAGACCCAGATAGAGGTAGGCCGGGTCGAATTCGGCCAAGTCACGGAGCAGGTCGAGGTCCAGCAGCTTCACCCGGCCGCGGCGGAAATCGACGGCGCCCTGCTCGCGCAACTGCTTGAGCGTGCGATTGACATGGACGGAGGTCATGCCCAGGCACTCGGCCAGTTCGACCTGCGTCAGCGGCAGGTCATAATCCATCCCTTGGGCCAGGCCCACCAGCCCCAGCCGGACGTGAAATTCGCAGAACAGATTGGCCGTGCGCGACAGCGCCGTTCGCCTGCCCAGCGACAATTCCCATTCGCGATGAATGGCGGCGTCAAGATTGGTGAGGAACCAGTAGACGCGGGTGAGGTGCGGATACTCCTCCGTGATGGCACGAAGCCGGTCATGGGGCACGATGGCGACGCGGCAGGGCGTCAGCGTCATCACATTATGGTCGAGATGCTTCAGGGTGAAGCTGTGCAGGTCGGCGAAATCGCCCGCCACATGCACTTCGCTGATCTGCCGCTCGCCATCGCGCAGATCCTTGTACCGGGCCAGGATGCCGTCCAGCAGCAAGGTCGAAAAGCTGAGTTCGCGTCCGCTCTCGATGATTGTCAGGTCAGCTGGAAGTTCCTTCACCTCTGATATCGCGGATCGGATGGCGCGCTCCTCATCGGCGCTGATGTCATCGCGAGCGCGCAGCTTCATGAGATGGCGTTCGATCACCTCGGTTCGTCCAGATGAAGGTCGATGGCGCTGGAAAAGGGTACGCGACAGCGCACCTCCTGCGTGTCGTCGACGATCTCGATATAGCCGCGAAGATCGATCCGGCCAGTCCTGGCTTCCTCGCTCATGACGTCCCGGATCGCCTCGATCGCGGCGTCGCGGGCAGCGTCGAGGTTGGGCAATTCCCGTCCTTCCTCGTCGCGCGCCAAACCGATCCGATTGTAAAAATGCAGGTAATAGCGTGTCATGCCCATCCAACGACCAGGGCGTCGAAGGGTTCACGCGAGATGGGATTTATGGATCAACTTGATCCCTTTCGCGCCGCGACAAAAAAGGGCGGACCTTGCGACCCGCCCCCTTTTCCGGTTTCTCGCCGACGCCGCGTCTTAGTAAACGCGCGCCTTGGGCTTCACATATTCCGCTTCGTCGGTCAGCGTATAGTCGTGCACCGGACGATAATCGAGCGTCACCTTGCCGCCCTTGCCACCCCAGCCTTCGAACCAGCTGACGGTGTGCTTCATCCAATTTTCATCGTCGCGGTTCGGGAAATCCTCATGCGCGTGGGCGCCGCGGCTTTCCTTGCGATTTTCCGCGCTGACCATGGTGCAGACGGCCTGGGACATGAGGTTGTCCAGTTCCAGCGTCTCGATGAGGTCGGTGTTCCAGATCAGCGAGCGGTCGGTGACGGCCACGTCCTGCATGCTCTGGTTCACGTCGGCCATCTTGGCGACGCCTTCGGCCAGCAATTCGCTGTCGCGGAACACGGCGGCATGCTTCTGCATGGTGCGCTGCATTTCCAGGCGGATCTGCGCGGTCGGCGCGCTGCCCTTGGCGTTGCGGTAATGATCGAGGCGGCTAAGCGCCAGATCGGCCGAATCCTGGGGCAGCGGCTTGTGCGCGCCGTTGGGCTTGAGCGTTTCCTTGAGGTGCAAGCCCGTGGCACGGCCGAACACGACAAGGTCGATCAGCGAGTTGGAACCCAGGCGATTCGCGCCATGGACCGACACGCAGGCCGCTTCGCCGACCGCATAGAGGCCCGGCACCACGACTTCCGGATCGTCGCCGACCTTGGTTACCACCTGGCCATGATAGTTACAGGGGATGCCGCCCATATTGTAGTGGACGGTCGGCGTGACGGGCAGCGGCTGACGGGTGAGGTCGACGCCTGCGAAGATCTTGCCGCTTTCGGTGATGCCCGGCAGACGTTCGGCCAGCACCTTGGGGTCGATATGGTCGAGGTGCAGGAAGATATGGTCCTTGTTCGGACCCACGCCGCGCCCTTCGCGCATTTCCATCGCCATCGAGCGCGACACGACGTCGCGCGACGCCAGGTCCTTCGCCGACGGGGCATAACGCTCCATGAAGCGTTCGCCTTCGGAGTTGGTGAGGTAGCCGCCCTCGCCGCGTGCGCCCTCGGTGATGAGCACGCCCGCGCCGTAGATGCCGGTCGGGTGGAACTGCACGAACTCCAGATCCTGGAGCGGCAGGCCCGCGCGCAGCACCATGCCGCCACCGTCGCCGGTGCAGCTATGCGCCGAGGTGGCGGAGAAATAGGCGCGGCCATAGCCGCCGGTGGCCAGCACGACCGCATGCGCCTTGAAGCGGTGGATCGAGCCATCTTCCATGCAGATGGCGATGACGCCCCGGCACTCGCCATTTTCCATGATCAGGTCAATGGCGAAATATTCGATGTAGAAGTCCGCGTCGTACTTCAGGCTCTGCTGATAGAGCGCGTGCAGCATGGCGTGGCCGGTGCGGTCGGCGGCGGCGCAGGTGCGCTGCACCGGCGGGCCCGCGCCCATATTCTGCATGTGGCCGCCGAACGGACGCTGGTAGATGGTGCCATTGTCGTTGCGGCTGAACGGCACGCCGGCATGTTCCAGCTCAATGACGGCCGCCGGCGCTTCGCGCACCATATATTCGATCGCGTCCTGGTCGCCCAGCCAGTCCGACCCCTTGACGGTGTCGTACATGTGCCAGGTCCAGTGGTCGGGCGAGTTGTTGCCGAGCGACGCGGCGATGCCGCCCTGCGCTGCGACCGTGTGGCTGCGCGTCGGGAACAGCTTGGTGATGCAGGCCGTCTTCAGGCCCGCTTCGGCGCTGCCCATGGTCGCGCGCAGGCCAGAGCCGCCCGCGCCCACCACGACCGTGTCATAGGTGTGGTCGATGATCTTGTAGGCTTCGCTCATTACTTGACGATCCCCGTGAAGGCGATCTTGGCGATCGCGAAGATGCCAGCGGCGGCGCCAGCGACGGTGTAGAAGTTCAAGAGCAGGATGGAGAAGAAGTTCAGACCCTTGTCGTGAACATAATCCTCCAGCATCACCTGCATGCCAAGGCGCAGGTGATAGAAGACGCTCACCAGCATCAGCATCAGCGGCACCGCGACCAGCGGATTGGCGATCCAGTTGCGGACGCTTTCATAATCCAGCCCCGGCAGGCTCACCAGGCTGAAGATCAGCCACAGCACCAGCAGCAGGTTGCCGACGGCGGTATAACGCTGCGCCAGCCAGTGATGCGCGCCATGCCTGGCCGAGCCAAGCCCACGGACGCGACCGATTCCGGTTCCGCTACCCATCAGATTTTCCCCGAAAAGATGGTGGCCCACAGCGCCACGGTGGCAAGCGTCGACAGGACCGGGATCACCAGCGACCAGGTCTTGTTGGTGTTGAGTTCATAGCCCGCGCCCATGTCGAGCACGAAATGGCGCAGCCCCGACATCATGTGCTGGAAGAAGAACCAGCTGATGCCGATCATCACCAGATAGCCGAGCGGCGACGTGGCGCAGGTCACGAACTGCGCATAGGCGTCCGGCCCCATGGCGGTGGCCATCAGCCACCAGACCACGCCCAAGATGCCGACCGTGGCAAGGCCATTGCCGGTTACGCGGTGCAGGATGGAGATCGCCATGTGCGGGCCCCATTTCCAGATCGTCAAATGCGGCGAGAGCGGCCGGCTCTTGGTTCGCGCCATGTCAATTCCGTCCCTGATGCTTGTCCCTGATTCCCGTCCCCTTAGGAGCGAACGGACAAGAGGGCAAGCCGCCCCGTGGGCGCGCCGAACGGCACGCGGCTAAGAAGTGATTAACCAGATCGCGCTATCAGGTGCGCACAGGAAAAAGATTTGGGATGCTGCCGCACATGACTTCCGCCACGTCCAGGACCGCCATCATCGAAATATTGAGGGACGCCGATGCCGAAGGCCAACTGGGTCAGGGCATGCGGGAGATCCGCGACATCATCGGCGATGAGGCGTCCAGGGCCGCGCGGACATTCTATGACGGCTATATGGAACTGACGGGCCTGCGCGCCCATCTGCACGCGTCGACGCTCGCGAAGATCGAGACCGAGGCGCATGAATATGTTCGCCAGAAGCTCAACCATTATGAAGCGGGCGGCTGGGCGCTGTCCGCGACCGCCTGCGTTCGCCACGCCCGCAAGCATGGCGCGCCGCTGAAGTCGGTCCTGATGCCCGTGTCTCAGGCCAATGAAGTGCTGATTGACCTGCTCTGGCAGCGCGTGGAAGACCCGGCGACGCTGCGGCGGCTGACCAGCGTCATGATCCATGTCGCCATGATGGATGCGAGCCTGATGGCCAATGTGGTCGCCCTGGACGACGCGGAAGAACAGCGCAGCGAGCGCCAGCGCTTCGGCACGATGTTCGAACAGCGCATCATGGGCGAAATCGACAGCGCGTCGCATCTGGGCGAATCGCTGCGCGAACAGGCCAAGGACGCGTCCGCCGCGACCCGGGGCATGCTGGGCAAGGCATCGGAAGTCGCCGCCGCCGCCGAACAGTCCGCCCTGGCGATGCGCGAAGCCGCCCGCACCTCCGCCGGGCTCATCCGCGCGATCGAGGACGCCCGGACCGAAGTGGAAAGCGCCGCCGACGTGGCGCAACGGGCGGCCCGCCAGTCGGGTGACGCCGTGGCGATGTCCGCTACCCTGTCGGAACATGCCAAGTCGATCGAATCGATCCTCGGCCTAATCCGCGACATTGCCGGGCAGACCAACCTGCTGGCGCTCAACGCCACGATCGAGGCGGCCCGGGCGGGCGATGCCGGCCGGGGCTTTGCCGTCGTCGCGCAGGAGGTGAAGAGCCTCGCCAACCAGACCGCCCGCGCCACCGACGAGATTGCCGGCAAGATCTCCGACATCCAGGCTTCCACCCGCCAGTCGGTCGAAACCAACGAGCGCATCCGCGAGACGGTGGGCGAGGTCCAGGCCAGCGCCGATCGCATCCGCCATGCAATGGATGCCCAGGCGCAGACGGTGACGATGATCACCGCCGCCGTCGACGAAACCGCGCTCGCCGCCGATTCGATGTCGACCACCATTTCCGCGATCCGCCAGGATACCGAAGTGGTCGCGTCGGAAATCGACCAGCTGGAACGCGGCTTCATGAGCGTGGAAGGCAAGCTGACCAGCCTGCGCCATGCTTCTTCCGACTTTGGCCGGCAGGTGGCCTGACGCGCGAGGTCGCGACCGACCATCCACTCGACCGAACGCGACCGCTTCCCCTCCCTTTCCGGCTGGAGTAGAGGCGGCGGCATGACGCAGATCGCCGCCGCCCCGCCATCGCAAAGCTGGAAAGTCACCCTGCCCTGCACCCGCGCCGAGGCCGAGGCGCTGGACGGCGAGATCGCCGCCTTCGCGCTGATGGACCGGCCGCCGGTGCTGATGACCAGCGAAGCCGCGCCCGACGACGACAATAGCTGGCAGCTCGACGCCTATTTCGAAGGCGAGCCCAGCCCGGCGGCGATCCGGCTGCTGCGGTCGCTGGTGCCCAGCGCGGCGGGCGTCAGGCCCACCGTCGAGCAGCTGCCCGACGAGGATTGGGTAACGCTGAGCCAGCAAGGCCTGGAAGCCGTGAGCGCTGGCCGCTTCCATGTCCGCAACCTTGGGACCGATCCGGAACAGGCGGGTCATGTCAACTTCCTCATAGAAGCGGGGCGCGCCTTCGGCACGGGACAGCATGAAACGACGGCGGGCTGCCTCGTCATGCTCGACCGGATGCGACGGATCGGCATGCGATTCGGCAATGTCGCCGACATCGGGACCGGCACCGGGCTGCTCGCCTTCGCGGCGCTCCATCTCTGGCCGCGTGCCTATGCGACCGCGTCGGACATCGACCCCGTCGCGGTCGAGATCAGCGCCCAGAACGCCGCCGCCAACGGCGTGGCGACCGGCAGGGGGCAAGGCCAGCTCGCGCTCTATACGGCGGCCGGCGCGGACCATCCGGCGATCGCCACCCGTGCGCCCTATGACCTGCTGATCGCCAATATCCTGGCGGGGCCGCTGATCGAACTCGCCCCTTCGCTCTGCGCGCTGGTCGACGAAGGCGGCACCATAGTGCTCGCCGGCCTGCTCAAGGACCAGGCCGATGCGGTGCTGGCCGCCTATCGGACCCAGGGCATGCGCCTGGCCGAACGCATCGACCGGGGCGACTGGCCGACGCTGCGCCTGCGCAAGCGTCCCCAGATCGGCTGGAAACGCCCGCGCCGGATCGACAGCCAGGCGCGCGGCGAAGCGCCGGGCTTCGGTAGCCTGTAGGACCTGCCCCTCGGCCATCCCCCATCAAAAAGTCCCCGTTTTCCGCCATTTTTGCCCGAAGTTCACACCATATGCGCGCGCGTGCGCAGGCGCGCGTAGGCGTCGGGAAAGGAAGGTTCCTATTTTTCAAAGACCGGAACGGAATAGGCAGGTCGGAGGAATGTAGGACAGGGAAGAATGGCGGCCGGGTGCGGAAATAGGATGTTTTCCGCGCAAGACCGTGGCTTGGTGGTGACAGTGGGACTTGGGTCGATGTGCGCATATGTTCCCCCTCCCGCCAGCGTCGAAAAGAGGCATGCGACTCTCTTCGAGGGTTAGGGGGTGGGCTGGCGCCAGATTGCATTGGCCCACCCCGCTGCGACTAACTCGCCATGCGATCAAGTCTCGCTGCCGCTCCCGCCTGCGGAAGGGGACTGTCTTGAACGTTGCCACCTGCGCCAGACGCCCTAAGCTCCCGCATCGCCCTGCATCGAAGGAACAGCGCCATGACCATCATTCGCCGCGTCATCATCCATGAAGGTCCGGGGGGCCCGTTCGAAAGCATGGCGGTGGTGGACGATGCCGCAGCCGATCCACGGCCCGGCATCCTGCTCTTCCCCAATGTGCTCGGCACCAAGGAAGCCGACTTCGCCTATGCCGAAAAGGTGGCCGCGCTGGGTTATGCGGTGCTGGTCGTCGACCTTTATGGCCAGGGCAAGCGCACGACCCGGGCCGACCCCGAGATGGGCCGCTATATGGCGCAGCTCAATTCCGACCGCGCGCTGTTGCGCGACCGGCTGGGCGCTGCCCATGCGCTACTGGGCTCCCTCAGGGAAGTGGACGCCGCGCGGACGGCGGCGATCGGCTTCTGCTTCGGCGGCAAATGCGTGCTCGACCTGGCGCGCAGCGGCGCCGATCTGGCGGGCGGGGTGAGCTTCCACGGCGTCTACGACGCGCCGCCTTTCGCCAGCGGGCCGATCAAGGCCAGGCTGCTGATCTGCCATGGCTGGGACGACCCGATCGCGCCGCCCGAGGCAACGGTGGCACTGGCGAAGGAACTGACACAGGCGGGCTGCGACTGGCAGATCCACGCCTATGGCCATACCGGCCATGCCTTTACCGATCATGATGCGAAGATGCCGGAAAGGGGCCTTGCCTATAAGCCCGACGCGGATCGGCGGAGCTTTCGGGCGATGACGGATTTTCTGGGGGAAGTGTTTGGGGGGTAGGGGTCAGCGCGTCGGCTTCCCCTCCCCTTCAGGGGATGGGCTTCATGTCCGCTCTCCTGACCAGACTTGGTCCTCAAATCTCCTCGATCATCTCCGCCAGTACCGCCAGGCAGTCCTTGGCCAATTGCATCGATCGCGCGGGGGACCAGCCATGTTCGGGGTCGGGCAGGTCGTCATTGTCCTTGAAGGGCATTTCCAGCGTCATCGCCACCGCGCCGAACCGCTCGGCGATCTGGTTGGTGGACATGGAGAGGTTGGCCTTGCCGTCCGGCGCCACCGGATAGCCGCGCTTCGTCTGGAAATCGGGCGTGCGGGCGGCCAGGGTGTCGCGATAGCGGTGGAAGAGGGCAAGCTGCGCCGGCCGGATCGAGGGGATGCCCTCGAACCCGGCGAGGAAGACCGCCGCGATCGCCTCGTCGCCATGCACGTCCATCGCGAAATCGACCCCGGTCGCGTCCATCGCCGCGCGAACCAGATAGACTTCGGGGCTGCGCTCCATCGAAGGCTCATGCCATTCGCGGTTGAGGTTGATCCCCATCGCATTGGTGCGCAGATGGCCGCGCCGGCTGCCATCGGGGTTCATGTTGGGCAGGATGTAGAATGTCGCCTTGGCGCGCAGCCGCCGCGCCACCGCGTCCTCAGGATCGCAGAGCCGTTCGAGCGCGCCTTCCATCCACCATTCGGCCATGCTCTCGCCCGGATGCTGGCGGGCGTAGAGCCAGACCTTCTTCGGCCCCTCCCCCAGCGTCAGCAGGTCGATCGGCTGGCGGTCGAGCGAGAGGCCGAGTTCGCGATGCGCGACCCCCGGCTGGCTCGCCGCCCAGGCGACCAGGTCATGATGCCGCTCCATCGAATAGGGTGCGAAATAGGCGAGCCATACGGCATTGGCGTCAGGCGTCAGGCTGATCGTCAGCGTACCGTCGGCATAGCTGGTGTCGACCTGCCGCCAGCTTTCCCGATCCTCGCTGGCGCGCGCCTTGTAGCCCGGCCAGCCGTCGGGATAGGCCGACGTCCCGCAATTGCGGATTGCCAGTTCCACCGGCCGGCCGGCGACGCCCGCCACGCGGAAATGGAACCATTGGTAGAATTCGCTCTGCCGGTCTTTCAGGATTTCCAGTTCGGCCCGAACGCCGGCGGCGGTTTCAGAGAGGGAGATGAGGCGAATGTTGCCGCTGTCGAAGGCGCTCGTGATCGAGATGGTCATCGCACGGTTATAGTGCGCCCCGATTCACCGGGATAGCCCCCGATCAGCGCGGCGGCGAGCTTTTGCGCGGCAAGGCCCGGCTGCGCGGCGGGCGTGCCTTCGCGCGCCTGCGTCAGCGCCCGGCCTTCCCAGATGGTGGTCGAATCGGACCGCCGGCGGATCTGCACCTGAAGCTCGGTCGTCACCTCATCCTTGGGCCGGCCCGACAGGTTGATGCCGATGCCAAGACCAAGGCCGGAATAGCCCCGGCTGCCGACCGCGCCCCCTACCCCGACGCTGACCGGCCCGCGCTCATCGCCATAGCCGGTCGGGCGGAAGCTGCGGCAAAAGCCGACCAGCGCCACATAGTCGCTGCGCCCGCCCGCAACGGCCGAGGTGAAGCCGACCCGCTGCAATTCATGGTCGACGGCGGCGGCATAGGTGCGGAATTCCAGGCTGACATCGGGATTGCCGGGCATTTCCTCCACCGCGATCGACCCGCTGCGCGCCGGATCGCCGACATGGAAGCGGGTGACCTCTACCGGCGGCACCGCCGTGGCACAGCCGGCCAGCGACGCGAGCAGGAGGGAGGAAAGAAGAATCGGCTTCATCATGGTCATCTCCGAGCGATATCCTGCTGCCTAAACGGCGCCAGCCTGACAATTCCTTCAACCCGTGAAGCGCCATCTTTGCTGCACGCAGGATGAACGCGGGCAAAAGAGCGGCGTCGCGCCCTTGACTTTCCGCTGCCCCACCCATAGGGGCTGCGCTTCGATTTTCCGATCACGTACAGATTCATCAAAGGCTGGCTTCCATGAAGATCCGCAACTCGCTCAAGTCGCTCAAGGGCCGTCACCGGGACAACCGCGTGATCCGTCGTCGCGGCCGCACCTATGTCATCAACAAGACCAATCGTCGTTTCAAGGCTCGCCAGGGCTGAACGAAACGATGGCGGATGTCGCCGCCGTCATTTTCGACGTCGGCAATGTCCTCTACCATTGGGAGCCCCGGCTCCTCTACGAGCGCCTGATCGCTGATGATCGGGCGCTCGACGCGTTTTTGCGCGACGTGGTCACGATGGAATGGCATGCCCAGCATGACGCGGGCCGCCCCTTCGCCGAGACGAGCGCGGAACTGATCGCCCGCCATCCCGATCATGCGCCGCTGATTCGCCTGTGGGGCGAGCGCTTCATCGACAGTGTCCAGCCGGCGATCGCGGGCATGGCCGAACTGGTCGCGGACCTTGATCGGCGCGCGGTGCCGCTGTTCGCCCTTACCAATTTCAGCGCCGAATTCTGGACGCCCTTCCGCGCGCGCGAGGCTGAACTGTTCGCGCCGTTCCGCGACATTCTCGTTTCCGGCGTCGAGCGGATGGTAAAGCCCGACCCCGCCATCTACCGCCTGGCGCTCGACCGCTTCGGCCTCGCGCCGCACGAGGCGCTGTTCGTCGACGATCGCGAAGACAATGTCGCGGCGGCGCAGGCGCTCGGCATTGCCGGCCACCTGTTCCGCGACGCCGCCACGCTGCGGCGCGACCTGGTCGCGCGCGGCCTGCTCGATCCTATTCCCGGCCCTTGAGTTCATCGCCGCGAATGGCGGCGACATGCAGCACGTTGGTCGACCCCGGCGTGCCGAAAGGCACCCCCGCCAGCACGACGATCTTGCCGCCCTTTTCGACCATGTTGGTCCGCAGCGCCATGCGCCGGGCCTTGCCGACCATCTCCTCGAAATTGCCGATATCCTTGGTCCGCACCGCATGCACGCCCCAGGTCAGCCCCAGCTTGCGCGCGGTGTCGGCGCGCGGGGTCAGCGCCAGGATGGGGGTCAGCGGCCGCTCGCGCGCCACCCGCCGCACCGTGCTGCCCGAGGAGGTGAAGCAGGTGATGGCGCTCGCCCCGACCACCGACACGATGCCGGCCGCGCCCTCCGCCAGCGCGTCGGCGGTGGTGGCGTCGGGCTTGGTTTCGGTGAAGTGCAGGCGCGCGAAATAGCCCGGATCGCGCTCGACGCTGTGGGCGATGCTGTCCATCATCGACACGGCCTCTTCCGGCCAGTCGCCCGCCGCCGTCTCGGCCGACAGCATGATCGCGTCGGCGCCGTCATAGACCGCCGTCGCCACGTCCGACACTTCCGCGCGCGTGGGCGTGGGCGCCTTGATCATCGATTCGAGCATCTGCGTCGCGACCACGACCGGGCGCCCCATGCGCCGCGCCGTCGCCACGATCTGCTTCTGCAGCGGCGGCACCGCCTGGGGCGGCAGTTCGACGCCCAGGTCGCCGCGCGCGACCATCACGCCATCGGCCAGTTCGATGATCTCCTCCAGCCGCTGCACCGCCGAGGGCTTCTCGATCTTCGCCATCAGCGCGCCATGGCCGCCCATCAGCTTGCGCGCTTCGGCCAGATCCTCGGGCCGCTGCACGAAGCTGAGCGCGATCCAGTCGCAGCCCTGCTCCACCGCGAAGCTGAGGTCACGCCGATCCTTTTCCGTGAGCGCCGGCACCGGCACGACCACGTCGGGCACGTTCACGCCCTTGCGGTTGGACAGGGTGCCGCCGACCTCGACCAGCGTGTCGATCCGCTCGGGCGTCACCGCCTTGACCCGCAGCACCAGCTTGCCGTCATCCAGCAGCAGCCGGGTTTCGGGCAGTAGCGCCTCGTAAATCTCCGGATGCGGCAGGTTCACGCGGGTCGCGTCGCCCGGCGCCGTGTCGCGATCCAGCACGAAGGGCGCGCCGGTTTCCAGCACCGCGAGCCCGCGCTCGAACGTGCCCACGCGCAGCTTGGGGCCCTGCAGGTCGCCCAGGATGGTGGTGGGTCGCCCGAATTCCTTTTCCAGCGCGCGGATGGCAGCGATCCGCGCGGCATGATCCTCATGCGCGCCATGGCTCATGTTGATGCGGAAGGCGTCGGCCCCTGCGACGAAGAGCGCCCGGATCATCTCGGGGCTGTCGCTCGCGGGTCCCAAGGTCGCCAGGATGCGGACCTTGCGCGAACGGGGCGGCAGTTTCGTCATTCTGTTCAAGCTCCTGACCGTCATGATCGCCTCAGGCTTGCCTGGGCGTCGTTTTCGATTATCCGTGCTGCACGACAGGATTATGTAGACCAGCGAAAGGATCGCCGTGGCCGACACCATACTCACAGATGCGGTGGCCGCAACCGCCTTCCGCCGGCTGGTTGCGCATTTGCAGCACCGCACCGACGTGCAAAATATTGATTTGATGGGCACCGCCGGCTTCTGCCGCAATTGCCTGGCCGACTGGATCGCGCAAGCCGACGGCGCGATGACGAGGGAGGAGGCGCGCGAAATCATCCACGGCATGCCCTTTGCCGAATGGAAGCAGCGCCACCAGAGCGAAGCGACGCCCGAACAGATCGCAAAGATGCAGGAGAGTGTGGCGAAGAACGCCGACACGCATTAGAGGCGTTGGCCAACCGATTCACACTCATCTGGAGATTTGAAGAATGAGCGAGGGCAACGTCGCCGCTGATCAGCTACGCCTACTCATCGAGCGCATCGAGCGGCTCGAGGAGGAAAAGAAGGGCATCGGCGATGATATCAAGGATGTCTATCTGGAAGCCAAGGCCACCGGCTATGACGCCAAGATCATGCGGCAGATCATCCGCCTGCGGAAGATGCCGCAGCATGACCGGCAGGAAATGGAAGCCATCCTGCAGACCTATCTCGCCGCGCTGGGGATGGAGTAAACCCCAGCCCACAGACAAGGAGAGCGCCCATGTCCGAGATCATCGTCAGCACCACCAGCCGCCTCGAAGGGCGGCCCGCTAAGGAATATCTCGGCATCGTCACCGGCGAGGTGATCGTGGGCGCCAACCTGTTCCGCGACCTGTTCGCCAGCGTGCGCGACATCGTCGGCGGCCGATCGGGCGCCTATGAGGATGTGCTCCAGCGCGCGCGGGAACAGGCGATCGGCGAGATGCGGATGCGCGCGGCGACGCTGGGCGCCAATGCGGTCGTGGGCGTCGACCTCGACTATGAAGTGCTCGGGTCCAACGGGTCGATGCTGATGGTGTCGGCGTCGGGCACCGCGATCCTCTATTGAAGCCGCTTCAGCTTCCGAAGAAATTGAGTTCCAGCATCACGCCGCCAGGCTCGACCACGAAGATCTGGCGCAGCTGCATCGGCGGATAGGCCGAGGTGCGGTGATCGACCCCCGCGCGTTCCAGCCGGGCCAGCATAGCCTCATAATCGGCGCAGGACAGCGCGACATGGTGCACGGCGCCGCCGTCCCTGCTGCCCTTGAAAGGCCGCCAGTCATCGATCGGATAGGGATCGCCCACGCCACCGACATGAAGGACCGGGCGCCCCGCTTCGTCGGTGATCCAGGCGGGCTGTTCCGCCGACCGGCCCATGCCCAATATGGTGGTCAGGAATTCCCGGGTGGCTTCGGGGTCGTTCACCCGGATATTGACATGGTCCAGCGCCTGCACGCCCATGGCGGCTCCTCCTCCCCCTTCTCTTTACCGCTCGCCTTGCGTCGTTCCCCTCGGGAAGCTAGAGAGCGCGCTTCCAACCCGATAAGTCAGGAGCAGGCCGTGGCCGGCCATAGCAAATTCAAGAACATCATGCATCGCAAGGGCGCGCAGGACAAGAAGCGCTCGTCGATGTTCTCCAAATTGAGCCGCGAAATCACGGTGGCGGCGAAAATGGGTCTGCCCGACCCGGACATGAATCCGCGCCTTCGCCTCGCGATCAACGCCGCCAAGGCGCAGTCCATGCCCAAGGACAATATCCAGCGCGCCATCGACAAGGCGGCGGGCGGCGACATGGAGAATTACGAAGAGGTCCGCTACGAAGGCTATGGCCCGGGCGGCGTTGCCATCATCGTCGAAGCGCTGACCGACAACCGCAACCGCACCGCGACCAATGTGCGCACCGCCTTTTCCAAGAATGGCGGCAATCTGGGCGCGTCGGGCGCGGTGAGCCACGGCTTCGATCGCATGGGCCTCATCACCTATCCGGCAAGCGCGGGCGATGCCGACGCGATCTTCGAAGCCGCGCTGGATGCGGGCGCCGATGATGTGTCGTCCAGCGAGGACGAGCATGAGATCTGGACCGCGATGGACGCTCTCCATGAAGTCGCCAGGGCGCTGGAAGGCAAGCTGGGCCCGGCCGAGGGCGCCAAGCTCGCCTGGAAGCCGCAGACCACGGTCGAGGTCGACGAAAGCAATGCCGGCACGCTGATGAAGCTGGTCGACACGCTGGAAGATGATGACGACGTCCAGACCGTCTGGGGCAATTATGACGTGTCCGACGAGGTCATGGAGAAGCTGGGCTAAGCTGGAAATGTCCCATCCTCCGTTCGCTTCGAGCGAAGTCGAGAAGCCCGAGTGCCACCGTGTCTCGACTTCGCTCGACACGAACGGAGGGTGTTGAATGATTATCCTGGGCCTGGACCCCGGCCTCGGCACGACCGGCTGGGGGTTGATCGCCGCGGACGGCAATCGGCTGACGCACATTGCCAACGGCCAGATCAAGACCGAAGCCGGCATGGCGCTGGCGAGCCGCCTGCTGGCGCTCGATCTGGCGCTGACCGACCTCATCCTCGAACATCAGCCCGGTGGCGCGGCGGTCGAGGAGGTGTTCGTCAATGTGAACCCGCAATCGACGCTGAAGCTGGGACAGGCGCGCGGCGTCGTGCTGCTGGCCGCGTCCCGTTCGGGCATGGAGGTCGGCGAATATGCCGCGCGCCTCGTCAAGAAGTCGGTCGTCGGCGTCGGCAATGCATCCAAGGACCAGGTGCACGCGATGGTGGCCCGCTTGCTGCCGGGCGCCAAGGTGGCGGGGCCGGACGCGTCGGACGCGCTGGCGGTGGCGATCACCCATGCGCATCATCTGGCGAGCGCGCGAAGGATGCCGCGAAAATAACGGCCTTGGCCGGTTTATGGGGAAGGGCGAATACGGCCAAGCGGACGCTTCATACATCGTCATCCCAGCGCAGGCTGGGATCTCGGAATGCTAGCTTGTCCCTTCATCGCTGAGATGCCAGCCTCCGCTGGCATGACGACATATTGTGCCGAGCTTTTCCACCCTCCTTACCGCCAGTCGAAGGTCAGCGGCGCCTCGCGGAAGGCGAAGCGGTCGAGATGGTCCGCGACCACCTGCTTGAAGCGTTCGACGTCAGTGCCCTCTCCCGGTTCGATGGTGACGGTCAGGCTTTCCGGCCCGGCCGCCATGCTGATCGGGCCCATCGGGAAAGCGATCCGGCCCTGCTGTGCGTCGAACGCCGTTTCGAACTTGTGGCTCCAATGTTTGCAAAGCTGCTGGAGATAGCGGCTGCCCTGGCTGGTGGGCACGATCGCGGTCAGGGATGCCATGGTCAGAGCCTTTCGATCTTGCTGGCGGCCTCGTCGATCAGCGAAGCGACGTCGAACATGGTCTGGGCGTCGGCGCCTTCCTGTTCGAGCCGGGCGCGGACGGCGATCGAGAGATTGTGCATGGCGCGGCGGATGGGGGCGCCGTCGACGCGTTCCGCCCGCTTGGCGAGCGAGCCGAGCCGCTCCATCGCTTCGGCGACAGCGTCCGCCTGCTCGGCAAGGTGCGCGGTTCCCGCCTCGGTAATGGCGAAGAGCTTGCGGCTGCCCTGGTCGGGCTGTTCGGCGATGAGGCCCATGTCCGCGAGCAGCGTCAGCGTCGGATAGACGACGCCGGGGCTGGGGGCATAGGCTTCGCCCGACCGGCTCTCAATCTCGCGGATCAGGTCGTAGCCGTGGCGGGGCGCTTCGGCGATCAACTTAAGGAGGATGAGCTTGAGCGCGTCGTTGCCGAACAGGCGGCGACGTCCGCCGCCCCGCCCTCCCCGGCCGCCGCCCAGCGGGCCGTCGAAGCGGCCGCCGGGACCCGGGCCGAAGGGGCCTCGACCGAAATAATGAATGAGG
>DATEJA010000024.1:0-4357 GCA_035278405.1 Sphingobium sp.
GGCCAAGGCGATGCTGGCGCGGCACGGGGGCCTCAACATTTCGGTCCGCGCCCTCACCTCGCGGCAGATCGAACGCGAACTCGCGGCTTTCGAACTGGACGCGGGCCTTACCTATCTGGATTTCGAACCGCCGGCTCATGCGCTGTCGGTGCCGCTCTATGTCGAACGCAGCATGTTGGTGAGCGCGGCAGGGGGCGTACCCGTTCCCGATCCGCTCGACTGGGCCGACCTCGCGCAACTGCCGCTCTGCCTGCTCCATCAAGGCATGCAGAACCGCCGCATCCTGGACGCGCGGCTAGCCGAACGAGGCCTTGCCATCCGGCCGCTGGTAACCGCCGACAGCTATATCGCCCTGCTCGGGCTGGTGCAGCATGGCAGGCTCTGCTCGATCATCCCCGACAGTCATGCGACCTTGCTGGAGGGCCTGACCTGGGCGCGGATGCAGCCGCTGCCCGACATGGGCGAGGGCAGCCGCGTCGGTGTCATCGTATCGGACAGCGCGCCGATGGGCCCGCTGGCGCAGGCCGTTCTCAGCGTCGCGCGCGAGTTGCGCCTGCCGCGCGGTTTCGCGGCTGACTGATAGATCATCTCTATCAAACATGGCGCGCTTCGATTTGACCGCTCGCCCGCATCCCTGCACCATGCCCCAGCCGGACAAAGGCGGATAGCTGGCCAGAGGCAGGGTAGAATGGAAGAATTCGTCGTCGCATGGACCGCGCGACACGGCGCGACACGCGACCAGCTGTTGCCGCTGCTCCACGCGGTCCAGGAAAAGGCTGGGCATGTCGACGATGCGCTGGTGCCGGCGATCGCCCAGGCGCTCAACATCAGCCGGGCGGATGTGCATGGCGTCGTCACCTTCTACCATGATTTTCGCCGCGTCGTTCCGGGCCGCCATGTCGTGAAGCTGTGCCGCGCGGAAAGCTGCCAGGCGCGCGGCGGCGCCAGGATCGAGGCGCTGGCCGCGCAAAGGCTGGGTGTGGCGATGGGAGAAACGCGCGCCGACGGGCAGGTCGCGCTGGAGCCGGTCTATTGCCTCGGCCTCTGCGCCATCGGCCCCAACGCGCTGGTCGACGGACGACCGGTGGCGCGGATCGATGCGGCCGCGCTGGAGCGGATCGCAGCGGAGGTCGCGGCATGAAGGCCTATGTGAGCCGCGACATGGCCTCCGTCGCGCTGGGCGCCGATGATGTGGCGCGTGCCTTTGCCGAGGCGGGGTGCGAAGTCATCCGCACCGGATCGCGCGGGCTGTTCAGCATCGAGCCGCTGGTGGAACTGGAGACGGATGAAGGCCGGATCGGCTACGGCCCCATCGGCCCGCAGGATGTCGCGACGGTGCTCGACGGCACGCACCCCGCCCGGCTCGGGCCGATCGAGCAACTGCCCTTCTTCGCCAGCCAGCAACGCTTCACCTTCGCCCGCTGCGGCACGATCGATCCGCTCAGCCTCAGCGATTATGCCGCGCTGGGCGGATGGAAGGGCCTCGCCGCCGCGCGCGCGCTTTCGCCCCAGCAGATCGTCGATGCGGTCAAGGCGTCGGGCTTGCGGGGGCGCGGCGGGGCAGGCTTCCCGACCGGCATCAAATGGCAGACGGTGCTCGATGCCCCCTCCGCCACCAAGTTCATCGTCTGCAACGCCGATGAGGGCGACAGCGGCACGTTCGCCGACCGGATGCTGATGGAGGGCGATCCCTTCTGCCTGATCGAGGGCATGGCGATCGCCGCCCATGCGGTCGGGGCAGCCCACGGCTACATCTATATCCGGAGCGAATATCCCTTCGCCTGCACCACCATGCGCGCGGCGATCGACGCTGCGGCGCATCTGGTCGCGCCCTTCACGCTGGAGGTGCGCGAGGGCGCCGGCGCTTATGTCTGCGGCGAGGAGACCGCGCTGCTCGACAGCATAGAGGGCAAGCGCGGACAGGTGCGCGCGAAGCCCCCGCTGCCCGCGCTGCAAGGGCTGTTCGGCCAGCCGACCGTCATCAACAATGTCCTCTCGCTCGCCGCCGTGCCTTTCATCCTGGCGGAAGGCGCGGAGGCCTATGCGGCGGTGGGCTTCGGCCGGTCGCGCGGCACCATGCCGGTGCAGCTGGCCGGCAATGTGAAGCATGGGGGCCTGTACGAGATCGGCTTCGGCATCACGCTCGGGGCGTTGGTGAACGAGATTGGCGGCGGCACGGCAAGCGGCCGGCCGGTCCGCTCGGTGCAGGTGGGCGGGCCGCTGGGCGCCTATTTCCCACCCAGCATGTTCGACCTTCCCTTCGACTATGAAGCCTTCACGCAGGCCGGCGGCCTGATCGGCCACGCCGGGATCACCCTGTTCGACGACAGCGTGGACATGGCGCATATGGCCCGCTTCGCGATGGAATTCTGCGCGGCGGAAAGCTGCGGCAAATGCACGCCCTGCCGGATCGGATCGACGCGTGGGGTCGAGATCATGGATCGGATCCTGTCCCTCCGTTCTCCTGCGGAAGCAGGACCCCAGGGTGGCTACGCACCGCCCCGGAACCCTGGGCTCCTGCTTTCGCAGGAGCAAGGGAGCTTGGGGAAAGCCCTCTACTCTCGCTCACCCGATCGGATCGACATGTCACTCGACGCGCAGACCAGCCTGCTGCGCGACCTGTGCGATACCATGAAATATGGCTCGCTCTGCGCGCTCGGCGGCTTCACGCCCTATCCGGTGCTGAGCGCGCTCGATCATTTCCCCGAGGATTTCGGCCCGCGTTCCTGCAGGGAATTGGGGTCTGCCAAGGAAACCGCCGAATGACCTACGCCCGCGAAACCGATCACGGCACGCCGCCCGCTTGTCCCACCGGCCAGAGCGTGACGCTGACCATCGATGGCGAGAGCGTGACCATGCCCGAAGGCACGTCAATCATGCGCGCCGCCTCGCTGACCGGCTGCTCGATCCCCAAGCTCTGCGCCACCGACAGCATGGAAAGCTTCGGCTCCTGCCGCCTCTGCCTCGTCGAGGTGGAGGGACGCGCCGGCTATCCCGCCTCCTGCACGACGCCCGTGGCCCATGGCATGGTGGTCCGCACCCAGACGGAGCGCCTGAAGCAGTTGCGGCGCGGCGTGATGGAACTGTATATCTCCGACCACCCGCTCGACTGCCTCACTTGCGCGGCCAATGGAGATTGCGAACTGCAGGACCAGGCCGGCGCGGTCGGGCTGCGTGACATGCGCTACGGCTATGACGGCGCCACCAACATGGGCCAGGCCAAGGACCAGTCGAACCCCTATTTCGACTTCGACCCCAGCAAGTGCATCGTCTGCTCGCGCTGCGTCCGGGCGTGCGAGGAGGTGCAGGGGACCTTCGCCCTCACCATCGAGAATAAGGGGTTCGGCTCCAGGGTCTCGCCGTCGCAGGGGGAAGATTTTCTCGGCTCCGAATGTGTGTCCTGCGGCGCCTGCGTGCAGGCCTGCCCCACCGCATCGCTGATCGAAAAGTCGGTGGTGGCAAGCGGCACTCCCGACCGCGCCGTCGTCACCACCTGCGCCTATTGCGGCGTGGGCTGCACCTTCCGCGCGGAAATGCGGGGCGAGGAGCTGGTGCGGATGGTGCCCTGGAAGGAAGGCAAGGCCAATCGCGGGCATAGCTGCGTCAAGGGCCGCTTCGCCTGGGGCTATGCCCAGCATCAGGACCGGATCCTCCATCCCATGATCCGCGCCTCGATCGAGGAACCCTGGCGTGAAGTGTCCTGGGAAGAGGCGATCGCCCACACGGCCGCCGAGTTCCGCCGCATCCAGGCGAAATATGGCACACGCTCGATCGGCGGCATCACGTCGAGCCGCTGCACCAATGAAGAGACCTTCCTGGTCCAGAAGCTGATCCGCCAGGGCTTTCGCAACAATAATGTCGATACCTGCGCGCGCGTCTGCCATTCGCCGACCGGCTATGGGCTCAAGACCACCTTCGGCACTTCGGCGGGCACGCAGGACTTCGACAGCGTCAGCCAAGCGGACGTGATATTGGTGATCGGCGCCAACCCGACGGATGGCCACCCGGTCTTCGCCAGCCGCATGAAGAAGCGGTTGCGGCAAGGCGCCAAGCTGATCGTCATCGACCCGCGCCGCATCGACATGGTCAAATCCCCCCATGTCGAGGCGGCGCATCATCTGCCGCTTCGCCCCGGCACCAATGTCGCGATGCTGACGGCGCTCGCCCATGTCATCGTGGTCGAGAAGCTGTATGATGAAGCCTTCATCCGCGAACGCTGCGATTGGGACGAGTTCCAGGACTGGGCCGACTTCGTCTCTCAACCCACCCGCTCGCCCGAGGCGATCGAGCCGCTGACGGGGGTGAAGGCGGACGATGTTCGGGCGGCCGCGCGGCTCTATGCCACCGGCGGCAATGC
>DATEJA010000025.1:0-6228 GCA_035278405.1 Sphingobium sp.
CGCCGACCTGCGCTTCCCGATCCCGGTCGACCTGCGCCAGCGGCTGACCGGCGCGACCGTCACGGCGCTCTCCCGCCGCGCCAAATATGGCCTCATCGAAACCGACCGTGGCGATACGCTGATCTTCCACCTCGGCATGTCGGGGCGCTGGCGAATCGATCCGGCCGAGATCGGCGCGCATGACCATCTGCTGATCGAGACGGGGGCGGGGCGGCTGCTCTCGCTCAACGATCCGCGCCGCTTTGGTTCGCTCGACCTGGTCCGCAGCGACGCCTGGACCGCTTACGGTCCCTTCGCCCGCATGGGGCCCGAGCCTTTGGGGCCGGACTTCTCCGCCGCCGCCCTCGCCGTCGCGCTGAAGGGCAAGGCGACGTCGATCAAGGCGGCGCTGCTCGACCAGCGCGTCGTTGCGGGCCTTGGCAATATCTATGTCTGCGAAGCGCTCAACATGGCGGGCATCGCGCCCACGCGGCAGGCCGGACGGATCAGCCGCGCCCGACTCGACCTGTTGGTCGATGCGATTCGCGACGTGTTGACGGCGGCGATCGCGGCGGGCGGATCGACCTTGCGCGATTATGCGCGGCCCGATGGGGAACTGGGCTATTTCTCCAAACAATGGCGTGTCTACGGCCGGGAAGGGGAATCCTGCTCCTGCGGCGGGGTCATCCAGCGCCGGGTCGACGGCGGCAGGTCGACCTTCTATTGCTCGAAATGCCAGAAGTAGCGGCCCCCTTCCGGTTGACGCTGGGCTTCAACCCCTGTAAGGGCCGC
This sequence comes from Sphingobium sp., assembly GCA_035278405.1. Classification (GTDB taxonomy): domain Bacteria; phylum Pseudomonadota; class Alphaproteobacteria; order Sphingomonadales; family Sphingomonadaceae; genus Sphingobium. The sequence continues at coordinate 772 of DATEJA010000025.1, forward strand.
ACCTTCACGGGGCTGGCAGGCGATTCCGGCTGGCCCTTTTCACGAGATTTGACGAGACCGAGGACTGTAAATGGCCAACACGCCGCAAGCCAAGAAGCGCATCCGTCGCAACGCACGTCGCGCCGAAATCAATGGCGCCCGCATCAGCCGGATCCGCACCCTGGTGAAGAAGGTGGAAGCCGCCCTCGCTGCTGGCGACAAGGCCGCCGCTGCCACCGCCCTGCAGACGGTCCAGCCCGAACTGGCGCGCGGCGTTGCTCGCGGCGTGCTGCACAAGAATACGGCCGCCCGCAAGTTCGGCCGTCTGACGAAGCGCGTCGGCGCTCTGGGCTGAACCGCCTCTTTTCATCGTCGGACCGATCAGGAAGGCTCGTCCCGCATCGCGGGGCGGGCCCTTTTCTTTTTTCCGTCACGGCTTCGTAACAGTGGAGCCCGCAGAAACCCGCGATTCTCCGGCGATTCGAGGTTGATCTAAGCGAATCGTGCCACAGGCAACTGATTGAAAATAAGCGATTTTTTCTACAATCGGCCTTTTCTGCGGGTTTGCCGAGTCAACGTCTTTATTTCACATTTTTGACCCGACCCGCCCTTGATCCGGCGAGAAATGCCTGTCTATTTTCAGGTCTCTGGTCACCACTCGAATCGATCTCGGTGACCGTCAGTTTGGTTGGTTGGCGCAAGACAGTTGGGAAGCGGGGCTTTCTCAAAATGGCTTCTTGCGTCTTATGGCCCCTGTCCTGCGGGGGCGCAGTTGATGGGGGTCGACTGTTTATGAAGGGTATAGCTGCAGTGGTGGGTAGTTCGAGCGTTCAGGACACGCATGATCATGCGCGCCTGGAGTCCGTCTGGGACACCATTCGCGCAGGTCTTCGCCGCGACATCGGCGCGCGCATGTTCGACCAGTGGCTCAAGGCCGCTCGGCTGGGCGACTATTGTCCGGAATCCCAGACGCTTGATCTGCTGTTCGCGTCGGACTTCACGGCGAATTTCGTGTCCGGTCATTTCGGCGACCGGCTGCGCCTGGCTTGGCGGTCTGCCGGGGCGGGCGTGCGCGAAGTGCGGCTGCGCCGCGCACCCAATGCCGTAGGCCCGCGCCTGCTCGAAATGGCCTCGCCGGAACAGGCATCGCTGGCCGAGCCGGAAGCCGCGACGGTGGAAGCAGGGGCTTCCTGCAACTTCCAGCCGCGCCACGGCTTTGCCGATTTCGTCACCGGCGACACCAATCATCTAGCCTTTTCGGCGGCCCAGGCGGTGGCGGGCGAGGCCCAGCCGCGTTTCAGCCCGCTCTTCATCCATGGCGGCACCGGCCAAGGCAAGACGCACCTGCTGCACGCCATCGCCCAGGCCTTTTCGTCCCATTCGCCCGCCGCGCCCGTCCTCTACATGTCGGCCGAACGGTTCATGATGGAATTCGTGAACGCGATGCGCGCCAATGAGACGATGACCTTCAAGGCGCGGTTGCGGGCGGCGCGCCTGCTGCTGATCGACGACATCCAGTTCATCGCCGGCAAGGGATCGACGCAGGAGGAGTTTCTCCACACCATCAACGACCTGATCGATTCGGGCGCGCGGATCGTGGTGACGGCCGATCGGGCGCCGCAACTGCTCGATTCGATCGACCCCCGGATCCTTTCGCGTCTTGCCGGCGGCCTGGTCGCCGACATCCGTCCGGCCGGGCTCGACCTGCGTCTCGCCATATTGGAGGCGAAGCGGGCGATCGCCGGCGATCCGCCGGTGCCCGACGCGGTGGTGGATTTCCTCGCCCGCTCGATTCGCTCGAACGTCCGTGAACTGGAGGGCGCGTTCAACAAGCTGATCGCCTATGGTCAACTCACCGGCCGCTCGATCGACCTGGAATTCGCCCAGGGCATGCTGGCGGACGCCGTGCGGGCCAACGCCCGGCGGATCACGGTGGACGAGATCCAGAAGGTCTGCGCCGCCCATTACAAGATCGACGCGGCCGAGATGCGCTCGAAGCGGCGGGCGCGCGCGGTGGCGCGGCCGCGGCAGGTCGCCATGTATCTGGCCAAGAAGATGACGCCGCGTTCGCTGCCGGAAATCGGCCGTATCTTCGGCGGACGCGACCACAGCACGGTGATCCATGCGGTCCGCACGATCGAGGAACTGCGTCAGACCAATGCCGACATCGACGCCGATATCCGCGCGTTGCTGCGGCAGCTGGAAAACTGACGGGCTGACAGCAGGGCCGGGGAGCGGCTAGGGTGCCGTCCATGATCCGACATCTCGCCCTGCTGCTCATCGCGCTTCTCATCTGCTCGCCGCTTCAGGCGCAGGCTCCTGCCACCCCGGCGCCAGCCGATGTGCGCGTCGCTCTCGAAACAGGTGCCGGGCGCATCATCATCGCCGTGCATCAGGGGAAAGCGCCGATCACGGCGGCCAATTTCCTCCGCTATGTCGACCAGAAGCGGCTCGACGGCACCAGCTTCTATCGCGGCGTCGGATCGGCCGATTACGGCTTCGTCCAGGGCGGCGCGCAGAATGATCCGAAACGGGTGCTGCCCCCCATCGCGCATGAACCGACCACGCGGACCGGCCTCACCCATGACGACGGCGCTCTGTCGATGGCGCGCTACGCACCAGGGAGTGCGACCGGCGACTTCTTCATCGTGCTGGGCAAGATGCCCGGCATGGACGCGCATCCCGAAGCGGCGGGCGATAATCAGGGCTTTGCCGTGTTCGCCCATGTCGTGGAAGGCATGGATGTGGTCAAGGCCATCCTCGCCGCGCCCAAATCCCCTACCGCGGGGGAGGGCGTCATGAAGGGGCAGATGCTGGAGCAGCCGGTGAAGATCATCACCGCCCGCCGGCTTCCCTGACCTTCCTCGCGCGGGGCACCTATAGTGAAGGCGCGAAAGTCAACAGAAAGCCCGGCGATCGAATGATCACCGGGCCTTGTTTTTCCAGTCAACTTGGCGCGGAGCTCAACCGCGCTTTTCAGGCGGCAGCGTGATCCGCACATCTTCGCCATTCTGTCCCGGGAAGCCAGTGAACATCGCGTCGATCAGGTTCGGCACCAGATAGGTGAGCTTATTGGACAGCGACTGAGCCGTCGCCTTGCCTTCGAACAGGCGCCGATGGTCCGCCGCCCGATCGATCTTCATGCTGAGATCGCTGGTATAGACGGTATAGCTGGTCACGTCGGAATAGCCCGGGCCGAACAGCCACGGGTCATAAAAGCCATAGCCCCATGGACGGCCCCAACGACCGCGCCAGCCCCAGCCGCCGTAGAAGGGATCGGGCCCGGCAAATCCGGTCGAGCGGACCTTTTCCCGGCCATTATCTACCCGATAGGCGACCCGCACGATGAGGTCGGCACGCGCAGGATCATTGGCCGGAACATAGCCAGTCTGCGACAGGCGCTGACCGACCAGACTGGCATATTGGGCGAATTCGAGGCCGCCGGCCAGATGCGGATCGTCAGCGACGATGGTGAAGCTCTGGCCGGCGGGCGCTGGCAATTGCTGGAAGCGGGCGACATCCGCCTTGAAGGATGTCGCACAGCCGGAAAGCGCGACGAGCGCCAAGGCGGGCGCCGCGAGCAGGCCGATCTTGTTGAAAGGGGTCATTGTCTGTTCGTCCTGTGTCCGGCCGATGGCCTGTCAACAATCTAGCGCCCTGCAATAGCAAAACGCAACTGAACATCATTTGAACGCTCGAAACGGGCGAGCGGTCGCAAACCATGTCCTGCCATCCCTCAGGACGGCATGAACTTGGCTTTCCCGTCACCTGTCGCGGCGGAGCGGCTCAGCGCATCAGGCCCATGGCGTCATAAGCGGCGTGCAGCGTCGGTTCGGCCGCAGCTGCGGCCTTCGCCGCGCCCTTCTCCAGAATGGCGTCGAGCGCCGCGTCGTCGGTCCGCAGCTCCATGAAGCGCGTGCGGATCGGACGAAGCGTTTCCACCAGCAATTCGCCCAGCGCCGGCTTGAACGCGCCGAAGCCCTTGCCTGCGAAGGCCGCGCAGACGGCGTCGGGGCTCTGGCCCGACAGCGTCGCATAAATGCCGATGAGATTATTCGCTTCCGGACGCCCCGCCAAGCCTTCCGCGCTTTCGGGCAGCGGCTCGGGATCGGTCTTGGCCTTCTTCACCTTCTGCATGATCGCGTCATCCTCGTCAGTGAGGTTGATGCGGCTCATGTCGGACGGGTCGGACTTCGACATCTTCGCCGTCCCGTCGCGCAGCGACATGATGCGGGCCGATTCCCTGGGGATGATCGGATCGGGCAGGGTGAAGAGGTCCACGCCGAAATCGGTGTTGAACTTGGTGGCGATATCGCGCGCCAGTTCGAGATGCTGCTTCTGATCCTCGCCCACCGGCACATGGGTGGCGTTGTAGACGAGGATGTCGGCGGCCTGCAGGACCGGATAGACGAACAGGCCGATCGATGCCCCCTCGCGATCCTTGCCCACCTTGTCCTTGAACTGGGTCATGCGGTTGAGCCAGCCGATCCGGGCGGTGCCGTTCAGCAGCCAGCACAGTTCCGCATGGGCCGGCACGCGCGCTTGGTTGAAGACGACGGAACGATCAGGGTCGATGCCTGCGGCAACCAGCGCGGCGGCCATGTCGCGCACGTTGCGGATGCGCTGCTCGCGCCCTTCATGCACGGTGATCGAATGCATGTCGGCCAGGAAGAAGAAGCACTGGCTTTGGCTGTCCATCTCGTCCTGCATCCGCACCCAGTTGCGGATCGCGCCCAGATAATTGCCCAGGTGCAGATTGCCGGTCGGCTGGATGCCGGAAAGGACGCGCATGTCGTTATCCGTTCTTATGAGGTTGCATTTTTGCGCCGCATCAGCGCCTTGAGGTCGGACAGCCGATAAGCGCCGGTGATGAAGCAGGCCACCCCGTAAAGCGCAATGCCCGCGCCGACAAGCAGGGCCAGCGCGACATAGCGCTGCACCATCACCCCGGCGAGCCAGGGGTCGAGCAGCCCTTCGCCGGCATAGAGCGCGGCGCCCATCGCGACGGCCGCCACCGCGAGACGGGGCAGGCGGCGGCGCAACTGCGCGTCGGGGGAGAAGTGGCCGCGCTTCACCAGCGTCGAATAGAGCATCGCCACGTTGATCGTGGAGGAGAGCGCCGTGGCCAGCGGGGGCCCGACATGCTTGGCGATCGGAATGAGGACGATGTTGCCGATGATATTGATGACGATCGAAAGCATCGCATAGCGGACCGGCGTGCGCGTGTCGCCGCGGGCATAATAGCCGGGCGTCAGCACCTTCACGAGCACATAAGAGGGCAGGCCGATGGAGAAAGCGGACAGCGCCCAGCCGCAACGCCGCGCATCCTCTATGGTGAAGCGGCCATATTGGAAGAGGCCCCGCACGATCGGTTCGGCCACGGTGATGAAGGCGACGGTGGCCGGCAGGGTCAGGAACAGCGCCAGCTCGATGCCCCGGTTCTGCGTGTCCATGGCCTGGCTGTCCTGGCCGGTCGAC
>DATEJA010000026.1:0-7047 GCA_035278405.1 Sphingobium sp.
TTGCGGTGATCAAGGCCTGCCACTTCGATCCGATGCTGAACCGCAGCTACAATGACATGGCCCGTCATTACGGGACGGCCGTGTTGCCGGCGCGACCCCGGAGGCCGCGCGATAAGGCGAAGGTTGAAGCCTGTGTCGGCATCGTCGAACGCTGGGTGCGCTCATATTGCCGGGCGGTTTCCTGAAATATCGGACGTATAGACGCCAGCGGCATACAGGGGAGAATGCCCGATCGTTACCTGCGCCATCGCGGCGCTTGACGCGGCAGCCACCATCCCGGACGCCAGAACTTCGAGGCTGTATATGTGCTTCATGATGCGGCTCCCGGATTGAGTTGTCGAGATCGTTCAAGCTATCCAAACCTGAACCTGCTTTCGCACTCGTGCGGCACCAGGCGACGATCGGCAACATCGATAAATGTGCGGCCGTAACAATATAGCCAAGATAAGCGGCTTGGAACAGCGGCGTGCTGTTTCGCGACAATACGTTGGATCGACGCGCCTCCAGGCCAGCCCAGCTCGCCACGCTATGCAGACATCAAATCATTCAGGATCGATTTGATGAGCTGGCTGATGACCTTGACGGGAAAAGGGGCCGGCGCCCCCCGCCGGCTGAACATCCGCACCTCACTGTCAGGCACGACCAAGTCGCTGACGCGCAGAACAACCAGAGCGCCCGCGCTCACTTCGGCCCGTGCGAATGCCGGAGAGGAAAGCAGGATATGATCTGAATTCAATGCCACCTCCCGCAGGATATGGTGATTGTCGCAATGGAAACTTGGAGCCGTGGTTCCCAGGAAGCTCGTCGGCAGGGTGCCCCCGAATCCGGCAACGGGAAAATCAAGTAAATCCCGCGAACGCAGCGCCTTGCGCTTCGCCAGAGGATGATCCCCCCTGACCAGGAGAGCCATGGGAATGCTGCCGATGGGCGCACTCGACACTTCCAGCGACTGGGCCTGCCAACCGCTTCCGAAAAACGCTTCAAGGCTGTGCGAAAGCAGATCCTCCAACAATCTGTCAGGAGACAGAATAGTCGATCTAAGTGCGAATTCCATGCCGCTTTTGCGCAACTCCACGATCAGCCGAGAGAGCGCGAGGCTGGCCAAACCCGGACTCAGGCCGATCGACAGGGCGCCCGATGCCCCATGGCTGAACGCCTCTACATTGCCTTCCAGAGTGCTGAGGGCTGCCAGGACCCCGCGAGCCTGTTCGATGAAATATGTTCCTGCCGCTGTGCACTCGGCCCCCTTCCGTCCTCGTTCGAAAAGGCGGATGCCATAGCGTCTTTCAACGGCCGCGACGTTTCGACTGAGTGCGGGCTGGGTCAATGACAGTGCTTGGGCCGCGCGGGAAAAACTGCCCGCGTCCGCTATGGCCACAATCTGGCGAAGGTGGTTTATCTCCATCTTGTATAAGCCTGCGGCATGGATTTGGTGAAATACGGCATTGGACACCTCAGTTCAATTTGGACACCATGCCGTCACAACATAATTCGAAGATATTGGGAGAGTCGAGATTTCAAATGTGAATCCGCCACACATTGCTCACCAGCGGCCGGAACTCGCCGGAAGCGGGGAACATTCGCCGGCCGTGTTCGAGAAGCTGCCGGTCATGCTGCAAAGCCCCGAAAGCCCACGGTGGCATCAAGACGCGTTCTGGTATTGCGACTATGCCGCGCGGACGGTGAACCGGATGGTTCCCGGCCAGGCGCCCGAAGTGGTTCTGACCATGGAGGGCACGCCATCGGCATTGGGGTTCATGCCGGACGATTCCCTGATCATCGCGGGCATGCACCAGAAGAAGCTGTTCCGTTATCATGACGGCGCGCTGTTCGTTCATGCAGAGATCCCGGTCCGTGACGGAGACTGGATGAACGATATGGTCGTGGATGGCGACGGCCGCGCCTATGTCGGCATTCGCAGCACCAAGGTTTCTCCCGCCGTTCATCATCGTGAGCCGGGCGGCCCGGATTCGGTCGTGATCGTGGAACCGGACGGCAAGCGCATCAGCGCCATCGAAGACATCTGCTCGCCGAACGGATCGACCGTCTCTCCCGACGGGCGAACCTTCACGCTGTGCGAAATCTACGCGCGGCGCATCCTTCAATTCGATCGCGACCAAGATGGCCGGCTGAGCAACAAGCGAGTGCTCGTTCAGTTCGAACGGACTTGGCCCGATGGCCTTGCGCTTGATGCCCAGGGGGCGGTGTGGGCGTGCTCTCCCTATTCGGGCGAGGTGGTGCGCGTTCTTGCCAACGGCGATGTCGACCAGCGCTACCAGCTCCCCGGAGCGGTCGCCAGCATCCTAGGCGGCGAAGATCGACGGACGCTGTTCGTGGTCGCCACCGACGTGCGCCACCTGCCCAGTTGTGATCCCTCGCGGCTGCACGGCAGCCTTTACCAGGGACCGGGCCGTGAAACCGGCTGCCGGTCAGCCTACGATCCGGGTGAAGTCGATACGTCCGCGATGCTGGTCACGCGGGTCGATGTTCCAGGTGCCGGCTGGCCATGACCGGGCCGAGGTATCATCATGTCGCATGAATTCGAGATATTCGATATCGATCAGCATGTTGGATCGACCGGTGACGCGCACGGGCTGGTCCACGACGGGCAGAAGAGCGGCGCAGGCGCGGTCCCGGCTGAAGTGCAAAATCGCTTGGCATTCATGGACGATCTTGGCGTCCGTGAATCGGTCGCGATTCCCGGCCACCACTATAATCGGGCCGCCGGCGCCCGCGCAACAATGGCGGAAAACGATGCGATCGCCGCCTATCGCGCTGCATGCCGCGATCGGTTTCCCGTGGCTGTCGGGATCGTCGAGCCGCTGGACCAGCAGGCGGCGCTGGATGCAGTGCGCGTTCATCGCCGATGTCGCGCCCAACGTGGTTTTCGATACCGCAAGCTGCGCGACGATCGGCCCCATGATCCAACTCGTGCGGCAGATCGGGGCCCATCGGATACTGTTCGGCAGCCAGTATTATTCAAGCGCGCGCGCCTATGGCCAAAACCCGCTGGTTCGGCCCGGAAAGATCGTCGCGCGCAGCATCATCGATACACCGGACCTGACCACCGAAGAAAAGGCATTGATTCTGGGCGGCAATGCGCGGCGGATATTGGAGTTGTGATAGCGCAGGGGTCATTGCCCAGTGCCGTCATGGACACTGCGACCGATCGGGAAGAGCGATGAGAAAAGTCCAGACCAGCCTCAGCTTCGATATGCGTTCGCCGGCGTTCGCCACGCCGCCAAGCAAACTCTATCCCACCGTGCTCGATATGGCCGAATATGCCGATGATATCGGCGTATCGTCGATATCGTTCATGGAGCACCATGGTGCGGACGATAACTATCTGCCGCAGCCATTTGTGCTTGCCGCCGGTGTTGCCGCACGCACCAAACGCTGCCGCATTGCAATCAGCGCGGTCCAACTGCCGCTCAACGATCCGGTCCATGTGGCAGAGAAGATCGCCGTCCTCGATCTGATGAGCCAGGGGCGCACGCGGATCACGCTTGGTGCGGGTCGCCTGCCGCACGAGTTCGAGGCGTTCGGCGTTTCGCTCAAGGATCGGGCGAGACTCATGGATGATGGCATCGAGATCATCCTTCGCGCGCTGCGGGGCGAGCGCTTCATATTCAAGGGCAGGCCGGTCTTCGTTCGGCCACTACCGGTCCAGGCGCCGGAAGACATCATCCTGCTGGGCGGCGGGGTGGATGCCACGGCTAAAAGGGCCGCGAAATTCGATCTTGGCATCCTGCCGATGCGACCGGAAATACTTGACGTTTATCTTAGCGAATGCCGCGCTCTCGGCCGTGAACCACGCACCATAAGCAATCCGCGCGGATTGATGAATATCCAGCTCAGCAATGATCCGGAGGCGGCCTGGGTGCAGCTGGCGCCGCATATCCGGCACATGGCCGGCGCTCAGACCCGATACAACGCGAATGAACCCAATTCTCCCTATCACGGGATCGGCGATGATCTTGAAGAGTTGAAGAAAAGCCGCATGTTCAGCGTGATGACGCCGGAAGATCTGGTACGGCGCGCACCGGCGGAAATCACGCCGGGAGCATCCGCGATGTTCGCCCCGTTACTGGGCGGCGTCGCAAAGGAATTCGGCTGGAATAGTCTGCGCCTGCTTGGTGGGGTGATCGACCAGCTGACATACCCGGATGCAGAATAGTGGACGAAATTGCCGGATATTCAGGAGGTCGCCATGACCGAACATGATATTGTCATTCGCGGCGGCACGATTGCCGACGGGTCCGGTGGAGCGCTGATCGAGGGCGACGTGGCCGTTCGCGATGGACGGATTGTCGCGGTGGGCAAGGGTCTGGGGCGCGGCGGCGAGGAGATCGATGCGCGCGGGCTGCTGGTGACGCCGGGCTTCGTCGATATCCACACGCACTATGATGGTCAGGTGACATGGGAGGATACCCTCACCCCGTCCAGCGATCACGGTGTGACGACGGTAGTGATGGGTAATTGCGGCGTGGGTTTCGCACCCTGCCGAGAACGAGACAGAGAAGCCCTCATCACGCTGATGGAAGGCGTGGAGGATCTGCCCGAGGCGGTGCTGGCGGCCGGCATTCCATGGGATTGGGAAGACTTCGGAGGCTATCTCGATTTCCTGGAAAGCCGCAGCTACAATATCGACATCGCCGCCCAGGTGCCGCATGCCCCCGTCCGCGTCTTCGCGATGGGCGAGCGCGCATTCGATCGCGAACCGGCGACCGAAGCGGACAACGAGCGGATGGCAGCTATCGTGGGTGACGCGATCCGATCGGGGGCGCTGGGATTCTCCACGTCGCGCAGCCTCAACCACAAGGGCAGTGACGGGCGCTTCACGCCTTCGCTGCGCGCCGCCGAAGCGGAACTGACTGCAATCGGCCGGGCGGTGGGAGCGTGCGGTACCGGGGTGCTGCAGGCGATCTCCGACTTCGAAGATCCGGAAGAGGAACTGGCGATGTTCGCTCGGGTTTGCCGCGCGGCGGGCCGGCCGATGTCGATCTCGCTGTTCCAGCACAACGCCACGCCGCATCTGTGGCGCGACATCCTAAAATGGCTGGAACGTGTCAATGCCGAAGGACTGGAGATGCGCGCGCAGGTATCGGAACGTCCGGTCGGCGCGCTGCTTGGCCTCGATCTCAGCATCAACCCACTTGCCCGCGCACCCGCCTACGCTGACGTCGCGGACCTTCCCCTGCACGCGCGTGTGCGCGCCCTGGCTGAACCCTCGCTCAGACAAAGGGTCATTGCCGAACTTGAGGCGCAGGATGCCATCGGCTCTTTCGATCGGATGTTCGTGCTGGAACGCGAGCCAAACTACGAACCGTCCCCGAATCGTTTCGTTCCGGCAATGGCGGCGGCGCGAGGCGTCAGCCCGATGGAACAGCTCTACGACCTCTTGCTCGAGGATGAAGGTCAAGCAGTCATCGCCCAGCATTCGTCGAACTACGTGGAAGGCTCGCTCGATGCATGCGCCACAATGATGGCGCATCCCAATACCGTGATGGGTCTTGCGGACGGCGGCGCTCACCTGGGCATCCTTTGCGATTCCAGCCAGCCGACCCATCTGCTAAGCTACTGGACGCGCGATCGGGCATCCGGACGGATTCCGGTTGAGAAGGCGGTATCCTCCCTGACCCGTGAGCCTGCGGCCGCCCTGGGCTTAGGAGATCGCGGGCGCATTGCTCCCGGCCTCAAGGCCGACATCAACGTCATCGACTACGACAAGCTCACATTCGAGCGTCCATCCGCCACATACGACCTGCCCGAGGGCGGGCGGCGACTGCGCCAGCGTTCGCAAGGCTACGTCGCAACTCTCGTGAATGGACGACCGATCATTAAGCGCGATCGCGACACCGGTGAGCGGCCGGGCCGCCTCGTGCGCGGGGCACGGTAAAGATCGGATTCGCCATGCCGTTATCCTCCGATATCGTTAGCCGGATAGAGTCGCCCTCAGCGACCTGGTACTATGGCTGGCGTGTCGTCGCAGCCACGATGGTCATTTACACGCTGGTCATGGGGGTGACCTACAGCATTTACGGGCTGTTCGTAGTGCCTGTGGCAGAAGAATACGGGCTGCCTCGGGCCGATGCCAACAGCGGCCTCATTATCCTAAACGTTGGTGTGGCGCTGCTTTCGCCCTTCCTCGGCCGGGTGCTTGACCTGGTAGCTGCGCGAACGATCATGGTCGTTTCAAGCGTGGCCTTCATGACGGGTTATACGATGCTCTCGCTGTCCACTTCTCTATGGATCGCAGTGGGCATCTACGCGCTGGTGCTGCCGTTTGCGGTCAAGGGCACTGGAACACTTACCGCGCCCCTGCTGGTGGCGCGCTGGTTCATCGCGCAGCGGGGACGCGCCATGACGTTGTCGCAGCTCGGCTATTCGGGCGGCGGGCTGCTGCTGCCACCGATTATCGGCTATCTGATCGAGGCTTATGGCTGGCGGACCGCGTCGCTCGCTTCGGGGGTCGGAGCCGGCGTTGTACTGCTGTTTATTGCCTTGGGCATCCGCGAACGCCCGCGTCCAGACGAGCGGGAAAGTCCAGCATTGCCTGCCGTTGACCATGCGCCAGACGGATCGGCGGATGCGGGTTCTGAAGCGACAACGGCCAGCCAGCCTCTTTCGCTCACTTCGATTCTTGCTTGCCCCCAGTTCTTGGCAATCAGCCTTGGCGGAGGATTGGCGTCGGCGGCCGGACTGACGTGACCCCCGATTTTTCGTCCAGTTGGCGCTAGAGTCCGACCCAACGAAGGGACGGACGGAATGAAACGGAAGCAGTTTTCGGAAGAGCAGATTATCGGCATTTTGAAGGAGGCCGAGGCCGGTGCGGTGGTGACGGATTTATGTCGCAAGCACGGGGTGTCGAGCGCGACCTATTATGCGTGGAAGGCCAAATATGGTGGTTTGGAGGTGTCCGATGCGAAGCGGCTGCGGGCACTGGAGGAGGAGAACGCCAGACTCAAGCGGTTGCTCGCGGACACGATGTTGGACAATGCGGGGTTGAAAGACCTGTTGGCAAAAAAGTGGTGACGCCCGCTGCGC
>DATEJA010000027.1:0-3899 GCA_035278405.1 Sphingobium sp.
AAAGGCGACATCTTCCTGGTCGAACAGGGCGCACATTGCAGCTGGGACAGCCGCGAGCATGTGAAGAAGGTCTACGCCATCTACCGTCCTGCCTGACGGGCCTCCACCCGACGAACCGCGCGCCACACGTCCCTTGGCGCGCGGTTCGTCACACGCACGTAACAAGGCCATGATTTCAGCCCTTGCTTTGGCGGTGCAGCAAGATAGCTTCCGCTCATGGCAAAGGAACCGCAAGTGGCGACCATCGCCGTCTACAGCCTGAAGGGGGGCGTGGGAAAAACCACCTTCGCCATCAACCTCGCCTGGGCGTCGGCCAGCATCTCGAAACGTCGCACCCTTTTGTGGGACCTGGACCCGCAGGCGGCTGCGAGCTGGCTCATCTCCACCGACAAGGAGAGCCGCGACGCTGCGCAGGCGATCTTCAGCAAGGATGTGGAGGTCCGCAAGCTGATCCAGCCGTCCAGCGTGCCGGGCCTCGACCTGATCGCTGCCGACACGTCGCTGCGCAGCCTCGACCATCTTTTCCGCGAGATGGACAAGAAAAAGCGGCTCGCCAAGCTGATCGAAAGCCTGGGCAAGGATTATGACCGCATCATCCTCGATTGCCCTCCGGGCCTCACCGAAACCAGCGAGCAGGTGCTGCGCGCGGCGGACCTGATCGTCATCCCGGTCATCCCATCACCCCTGGCCCAGCGCGCCATGGGGGAGGTTGCCCGCTATCTGGTGCAGCGGGGGGGCAGCCATCCCCCGATCCTGCCGGTCTATTCCATGGTCGATCGCCGCCGCGCCCTGCACCGCGCGGCGCTGGACGCGCAGCCCGGCTGGTCCGCCATTCCGATGGCCAGCGCGGTCGAGCAGATGGCCGTCAGGCGCAAACCGCTAGGCGCCTTCGCCGGCTCGTCGCCCTCCGCCCAGTCTTTCGCCAGCCTGTGGACGGGGATCGAACGGCAGTTGCAAGGGCAGTAGGATAGGCCGGGCGTCCGCCCCAGCCCTCGATCAAGCCCGCACGCGCAACGGATCGGCGGGAAACAGCGCCATGGCGTCCTTGGCGGGCATGGGCCGTCCGAAATAATAGCCCTGGATCTTGCGGCAACCCAGGCTCCGCACCATCGCCAATTCCGCTTCGGTCTCCACGCCTTCGGCCGTGGTGGCCATTCCCAGGCTCTCCGCCAACGTCACCACCGCGCGGATGATCGCCAGACTTTCGGCCTTGTTGTTGGACGCCCCCACCACGAAGCTGCGGTCGATCTTGATCGTGTTGAAACGCGTCCGGCTGAGATAGCCGAGCGAGGAATAGCCGGTCCCGAAATCGTCGAGCGACAGCTGGATGCCGAGCGCGAGCAATTGGTCCAATATCTTGAGCGCGCCGGTATCGGCGTTCATGAACACGCTTTCCGTCACCTCCAGTTCCAGCCGGTGCGCGTCCAGCCCACTCTGCGCCAAGGCAGACATGACGGCCGCGACGAAGCTCGGATGGATCAGCTGTTCGGCGGACACGTTGACGGCAACGCGCACGGGGTCGGGCCAGCCAACCGCCTCCATGCAGGCCGTGCGCAACACCCACTCGCCGATCGGCCCGATCAACCGGGCTTCTTCCGCTACCGGAATGAATTTGACGGGCGAGATTGGGCCCATTTCCGGATGGGTCCAGCGCAGCAGCGCCTCGAAACCCAGCACCGTTCCCGCATCGGCATCGACCACCGGCTGGTAAAGCACATGCAGTTGATCACGCTCCAGCGCCTCGCGCAGCGCCAGTTCCAGTTTCCGCCGTTCTTCCGCCTGGGTATGGAGCTGCGGCTCATAGGCGCAATGGGTGCCGCCGCCCTCGCCCTTCGCCCGATAGAGCGCCAGGTCGGCGCTGCGGATCAGCTCTTCGGACTCTGCGCCGTCCTGCGGCGAGATGGCCGATCCCACCGAGGCGCCGACATGCAGCACATGTGCATCGACCTGATAGGGGACCGAAAGCCCGCCTATGATCGCGCCGGCCAGACGGGCGATCGCCTGTTCGTCGAACAATTGCGGGATCACCACGGCGAACTCGTCTCCGCCGATCCGGCCGCAAAATTCCGGGCCCGAACAGATTTGCCTCAAGCGCCGCGCCACCTGGGTCAGCAGCTTGTCGCCGATCTGGTGGCCCAGCGTGTCGTTGATCGCCTTGAACCGATCAAGGTCGATCATCAGGAAAGCGCAGCCCGCAGACCGCTGCTTGCGCGCGCCGGCCATGGCCTGGTCGAGCACGTCGCGCAGATGAGCCCGGTTGGGCAAGCCGGTCAGCGGATCGAAGCGGGCAAGCTGGGCGATGCGATCGGCGGATTCGCGCTGCACGGTGACGTCCGATCCCACGCCGCGAAACCCCAGAAATGCCCCCTGTTCATCCTGGCGGGGCGAGGCCGACAGCTCCCACCAGCGAGTGGCGCCCTTCACCTCGACGGGCAGGACGAGGTTGCTGAAACTCTCGCGGCGCTTCAGATGATCGGCAAGGGCATGCAGCCCCGGATGGAAGAGGCCGCTTTCCCAGGCCGTCCCCGCCAGGATCTGAACCAACAGCACGCCCTCCAGCTGCGCAGGCTCGCATCCGAGGCTCTCCGCCAGGCGGGGCGACACGCCGTTCAGCCGCCGGTTGGCGTCCGTCTGCCACAGCCAGTCGGACCCCCCTTCCTCATATTCGCGCAGCAGCAGGCTCACGACTTCGCTCTTCTCCTCCAGCTGCGCGCTGGCGCTATGCTGTTTGGCGAAGGTCCGGGCGTAGAGGAAACAGCCGACCAGAAGCGACAGGGCATAGCTGGTGGCGAGCGCCAGCAGCGGGAACTGGCCTGTCGCGTGGAACAGGGCCGGCAAGCCGGCGACGCAGGAGAGCAGGAAGCCGGTCGCCGCCAGCGGCGTCGCCGCATAGCTGATCGCGCCGCAAACCATGATGCAGCTGAAGAGCGTCCAGATCGCCACCAGCTGCGCCGCCTCTCCCTGAGCGGAGAGCAACAGCATGCAGCCTGACCAGAGCAGTCCCTGGGCCAAGCCACCCAGCCCATGGAAGCGCAGGTCCTGGGCCATCACCTCCCGCCGGTGCGCGCCGTTGCGGTTCCGCCCCACGATGACGCCGATGCTCATCGACAGGATCAGCGCGCCGCTCCAGGTCCCCAGCGCGGTCGCGGATACCGATCGGCCGAAGACCTGCCAGAGGAACAGGATGCCGAAGAGATTCATCGCGCGGCGCAGCGCGGCGGCACTGTCGGCCGACCGCAATTGCGCGCTCATCACGCGCATGCCGGCATCGCCCGCCGCTGAGGCGAAGCCCATCATCGCGCGCAGCGATACCCGCTCTTGGGGCGCCGGCTCGGAAGATGGTCGATGTCTGCTTGCCACCCGCCTGCCTTAGCAGCGAGCGGTTAGCAATCTGTAACTTTCCGAGACGGAAAGACTGTCAGGCGGCGATGTCGTAAGGCCGGATTTCGCCGGTCAGATAGAGGTTGCGCGCCTTGGACCGGCTCAATTTGCCCGAACTGGTGCGCGGCAAGGTGCGCGGTGGCACCAGTTCGACAACGCAGTTCATGCCGGTGATCGCCCGGACCCGCTCGCGAATCTGGTCGCGCAGACGGGTACGCTCGTCATTGTCCGACGTGCGGCAATGCACCAGCACGGCGGGCGCTTCCTCGCCGCCCGGCGTGGTGATGGCGAAGGCGGCGATGTCGCCCTGCTTGAAGCCGGGCAGCTGCTCGACCGCCCATTCGATGTCCTGCGGCCAGTGATTCTTGCCGTTGATGATGATCATGTCCTTGGCGCGGCCGACAATGTAGAGATAGCCGTCGCTCAAATAGCCCATGTCGCCCGTGTCGAGCCAGCCATCGGCCATGCAGGCGTCGGTCGCTTCCTGGTCGCGGAAATAGCCGACCATCAGGCTAGGC
>DATEJA010000028.1:0-7194 GCA_035278405.1 Sphingobium sp.
GGCGTGCCTCTATTGCGCGACCGCGCCCAAGTCGAATGCGGCCTATGCGGCGATGAAGACAGCGTGGAAATCGGCGCGCGAGACGGGATCGCTGATGCCGCCCAAGAATATCCTGAACGCGCCCACCCGCCTGATGAAGACGATCGGCTATGGCAAGGGCTATCAATATGAACATGATACGGCCGAGGGTTTTTCGGGCGATAATTACTGGCCGGAGGAAATGACGCCGCAGACCTTCTACGCGCCCACCGATCGCGGGTTCGAGGCGCGCGTGGCGGAGCGGATCGCCCATTGGAACCGGCTGCGGGCGGAACGCGGGGCGTGACGCGATGACGCCGCGCTTCGCCCGCTACGCCGCGATCGACTGGTCGGGCGCGAAAGGCACGCGGCACAGGGGCATCGCGGTCGCCCTCTGCGAAGCGGGTGAGGCCGTGCCGCGTCTTGTGCACCCGGCGGAGGGGGGCTTCTGGTCCAGATCCGCCGTGGCGCAATGGCTGATCGCCAGCGCGGCGGAGGCGCCGACGCTGTTCGGGTTCGACTTCAGTTTCGCGCCGCCCTTCGTCGCGCGCGGCGGCTATCTGCCCGGCGACCCGGTGCCGCTGACCGGGCCGGAATTCTGGGCCTATGTCGACCAGGTCTGCGACGATCCGGACCTGGGCGCGGCGAGCCTGCTGGAGCAGACGCATCGGCGCCATTTCTATTTCGGGAAGGCGGACGGGGAGAAGGCCGCCTTCATGCATAATCGCGTCTGCGAGGCGCATTATAACGCGCAGGGCGGCGGCAAGCCTTCGACCGTCTATGACGCGATCGGCGCGGCGCAGGTCGCCAAGGCGAGCTTCGCTGGCATGCGCATGCTGCATCATGTGCGAGGGGCCGTGCCGGTGTGGCCGTTCGATCCGGCGCCGGAAAGAGGATCGCTGGTCGTCGAAATCTATACCAGCATCGCCGCGCGGGCGGCCGGACGGCCGAGGGGACGGACCAAGATGCGTGACCTCGGTGCGCTGAACGACGCGCTGTTCGCGATCGGCTCCGCGCCGCATGAGGGATTGCCGCCGGACGATCATGGCGCGGACGCGATCGTGACCGCCGCCTGGTTGCGCAACGCGGCCCCCCGCCCCAGCCTGTGGACGCCCCGCCCGCTCAATCGGCGGATCGCCGCAACGGAGGGCTGGACGTTCGGCGTCATCTGATAGTAAGGCGCTTTCGCGGCGCACCAGGGACGGCCGGCTTAGCACAGTGGTAGTGCAGCGGTTTTGTAAACCGAAGGTCGGGGGTTCGAATCCCTCAGCCGGCACCAGCGTCCCCTCGACGGCGAGCGGAGCGGACAGGCGGCCGTCATTGCCCCCAACGCAAAATGGGGGCCGGCATTTCTGCCGGTCCCCACTTCCGTCGCGTCTCTCGATCCGCTTCCCTTTCAGGATGCGATCATCGGACTCGGCGCGCGATGCCTCGCCTCAACGGCTGGTGCATCGTGTCTGGTTCCGCTAGTCCGGCCGAACGGCCGTTTTCACGCAACCTGTCTTCGTCTTTCGATACCCGACGTTCACTTTCGCGCGTACCTGGCATCGTCTTCTGAAGACCATCCGGCTTTGTTCGATCCTTTCGGAACCAACATTGCCCGATGCTCGAAAGAAACTGTCAAACCTCTGATTTCTCAAGATGTTTGCCGATCGGGATTTCTCCGTCTCGCTGCTCCTTCCGATAGATTGATGGTCTCACCAATCGCGAGTCGATCAAAGCGGAATCTGACGGCCAAATGACGCCGGCGGTCTAAATCTGTGGATAAGTGCCACTATTTTTTCGCCCCCGCACACTCCTGCGGAGCGGCGGTCAGCGGCACATATGCATGAAGTCGCGGTCATAGCTGCGCATGTGCGCGCCGCCGTCGACATAGAGGGTCTGCCCGGTGACGGCCGTGGCCTGCGCCAGGTAAAGCACGGCCTCGGCGATCTGTTCGGCGGCGGGCAGACGGCCGAGCGGCATCATTGCCTCCAGCCGCCCGATCTGCGCGTCGTCATAGTCCGACGTCGCGATCGTCAGGCCCGGCGCGACCGCATTGACGCGCACCTGGGGCGCCAGGCTCGACGCGGCAAGGCGGGTGAGGCCAGCCAGCGCCGCCTTGGACAGCGTGTAGGCAAGCTGATCCCCATGCGGATGGTCGATCCGCTGGTCGAGGATGTTCACGATGCAGCGGTCGACCGCGCCCGCCGGAACGGTCGCGAAAGCCTTGGTCAGCAAGGCCGGCGCGGCGCAATTGACGGCGTAATGGCGCATCAGGTCGTCGGCCGAGACCGTGTCCAGCCGATCCTGGCCGAAGATGGCCGCGCTGTTGACCAGGATGTCGGGCGGACGGCCGAACCGCTCCGCCACCTTGGCGACCAGCTCCTCGGCGCTTTCCGGGTCGGCGAAATCCGCGGTGAAGCCGTCCCACTCGGTCCCGCTTTCGTCGAGCGTTACCGCCAAAGCGGAGTCGAGCCGGGTGTCGTGGCTGCCGTGAATGGCGAGCGAATAGCCGGCACGGGCGAAGCCGGCGGCGATCACCCCGCCGAGCCGACGGTGGCCCCCGGTGACGAGCGCCAGCCGCTTTTGCGCGAGCGGCAGCGAACCGGCCGCCTCGTCGCGGCTCCGGCTGCCCCCCAAGGGCCGATAAGCAGGCTCTTCCGCGCTGCTCACGCGTCGATGAGCTTCAGCACTTCCTCGCGACTCTTCACGTCATCGCGGAAAACGCCGAGCATGCGGCTGGTCTTCATGAGGACATTGGGCGTGCGGACGCCGCGCCCCGTCATGCAGCCATGGGTGGCTTCGATGACGACGGCCACGCCCTGGGGCTTCAGATTTTCCCAGATGCAGTTCGCCACTTCCGACGTCAGCCGTTCCTGCACCTGCAGGCGGTTGGCGAAGGCATGAAGCACGCGCGCGAGCTTCGAAATCCCCACGACATATTGATCGGGCAGATAGGCGATGTGCGCGCGACCGACGATCGGCGCCATATGATGTTCGCAATGCGACTGGAACGGAATATCCTTCAGCAGCACGACATCGTCATAACCGCCGACCTCATGAAAGATGCGGGACAGATGGTAGGCCGGGTCATCATCATAGCCCCGACAATATTCCCGCCATGCGCGCGCGACGCGCTCGGGCGTTTCCATCAGGCCTTCGCGTTCGGGATTGTCGCCCGACCAGCGGATCAGCGTCCGTATGGCATCCGCGACATTCGCCGGCACCGGCTCCTTGATCGCTTCGCCGACGGTTTCGGCATCGGGATCATATTCCATCGAACCTGCCACTCCTTTCATGGTTGCGCGCATATGGCCCTTAAGTCCCCCAAACGCCAGTCCTCTTTCCATCTCTGGACAGGACATCGTGGGGGTGGCAGATCAACTCTGAACAAAGAAGGTCGATCCCCTGGTCATGCCCGTGCCGCTGTTCCGTCCCCTCCCCGCGCGGCGCTGACCATGCGCACCGACCAGATTGCCGCCGTGCTGCTGGCCGCCGGGACATCCTCCCGCTTCGGCGCGGAGGACAAGCTGATGGCGGATCTGGGGGGCAAGCCGGTCATCACCCATGCGATGGAAACGGTGGCGTCCATGCCCTTCGCCGAGTTGCTGGCGGTGGCGCGCCCGATCGACCAGGCGCCGATCATTCATCGCAGGCTGGAACGCCGCGGTTACACGATCCTGGTCAACGACCGGCCCGAAGAGGGCATTTCGGGCAGCATCGTCCGCGCGGTCGAGCATGTCATGCCGATGAGCAAATGCCGGGGGCTGTTGATCTGCCTGGCGGACATGCCGCACGTGCCGCAGTCCCATTATCTGCGGCTCTGCCTGGCGGCGCAGGACATCCGTTCCGTCGTCGCCAGCACCGACGGATTTTCTTCTTCACCCCCCGCCTTCATCGGGCGCAAGCATTTCCCGGAACTTCTGGCGCTGCGCGGCGACCAGGGCGCCCGGGCGCTGCTGAGCCATGGACAGCAGATCGAGACGATGGGCAGTTTCCTGCGCGACATCGACACTGTGGAGGACCTGGACGGCAAATAGGCCGGTCGATCAGCTCGACCGATTGGGATCCGTCATCGGATCGTCCATCTCGCGCGGATCGGGTTCGCGACCGAGCGGCAACGAGCCGGTCTGCCGTTCGATCATTCGGTGGACGACGGGCGGATGGGGGCCGCTGTGCAGGCTGTGGATTGCCCGGCTGTTGGCATTGTCGGCCATGGTCCGGCGGCTGTTGTGGCGGACATAGTCCAGCCAGGTCGAGACATGATAGCGCTCGACCCACAATTCCGGATCGCCGAGATCGCGCAGCAGCGACCAGCCATGCGCGCCGTCCCGCCGCCGGATCCGCCGCCGCTCGCTCATGGCGGTGAGGAAAGGCACAACCGAGCCGGCCGGTATGCGATATTCGATCGTCACCACGACAGGGCCGCTGCGGGGCTGGACCGGGACGGCGGTCTGCGGTTCCTGCCAGCTGTTG
This sequence comes from Sphingobium sp., assembly GCA_035278405.1. Classification (GTDB taxonomy): domain Bacteria; phylum Pseudomonadota; class Alphaproteobacteria; order Sphingomonadales; family Sphingomonadaceae; genus Sphingobium. The sequence continues at coordinate 4,477 of DATEJA010000028.1, forward strand.
AGCAGGTCGAGATTGTCGGTCCCGGTCTGCGGCAAGGGACGCAGATAGCCGATCAGCGCCGCCGCGATCTGCGTTCCGGCGGCGACGTGAAGCGCCGTCGCTATCCCATGATGCTCCGCCAGCGTGCCGAACAGCCAGGCGCCGAAGGCCATGCCGCCGAATGCCGTCATCTGGTAGAGCGAGACGGCGCGCGCGACCACCCAGCGGGGCGCCGACATCTGAACCGACACGTTGAACGTCGCCAGCGCCAGGACCCATCCCGCGCCGCAGAGCATGTAGCCCGGCACGGCCAGAACCACCCAGCTGCTCGACCCCGTGATGATGGTCCCGACCGCCAGCGACAGTGCCGCCGATCGCACGATGGTTTCGATGGAGAAGCGCTTTCGCAGCCGGCCGGTGGACAAGGCCCCGAGCACCGCGCCGACGCCAAAGGCGCCGCTGAGCGTGCCGAAGGTCAGGGCGCCGCCATGGAGCACATGGCGGGCGACCAGCGGCATCAGCGCCGATACCGCGCTCGCCCCGATGCCGAACGCGGCGCCGCGCAGCAGCACGAGCTGGATCTTGGGCGACATCGCCACATAGCGCACCCCTGCCCGCATCGCGACGCCCAGCCGCTCGCGCGGGAGAAGCTGCGGCGCGCGCTCCGGCCGCCAGCGCGCGAGAACGAAGGCGAGGCCGACATAGCTGAGCGCGTTGGTGAGGAACGCCCCCGCCGCGCCCGCCGCCGCGACGATGACACCGCCCAGCGCCGGGCCGACGCTACGCGCGAGGTTGAAGCCCATGCTGTTGAGCGACACCGCGCTTGGCAGGGCCGATCGCGGCACCATGTCGCCCACCGCCGCCTGCCAGGCCGGGCCATTGATCGCAGTCGCGCAACCGATGAGAAAGGTAAAGGCCAGCAGCGTCCAGGGCGTCAGCAGCCCGACCCAGGCGAACAGCGCGAGCAGCGCCGAGACCAGCAGCATGAACAGCTGACAGCTGAGCATCACCACCCGGCGGTCCATATTGTCGGCCACCGCGCCGGCCCAGAGCGACAGCAGCATGATCGGCAGCGTCGTCGAGGCAGGGACCAGCGCGACCATCTGCGGCGAGCCGGACAGCGAGGTCATCATCCACGCTGCGCCGACCGACTGGATCAATCCGCCGAAATTGGAAGCGAGGCTGGCAAACCACACCGCGCGAAAGATCGGGATCTTCAGGGGCGATGGCGCGACAGCGGGGAGGGAATCGGCTTCTGACACTGATATGCATGAACCCCAATTCGGCTACAGCGTCAAATGCACCGGCGCGGGAGAGTTTCCCCTGCCGCCGATTTGCCGCTTGCACTTTACGTAAACGTAAATACATTTGCGGCCGGATCGGCGAGCAGCGGAGAGGAACAACCCGATGGAAGCCTTTATTTACGACGCGGTGAGGACGCCGCGCGGCCGGGGCAAGGCGGACGGATCGCTGCACGAAATCACCCCCATCCAGCTGGCGACCCAAGTGCTGCAGGCGGTGCGCGACCGCAATGTCATCGATACCGCCGATGTCGACGACGTGATCCTGGGCTGCGTCAGCCCGGTGGGCGAACAGGGCGCCGACATCGCCCGGGTCGCGGTGCTCAATGCCGATTATGCGCAGACCGTGCCGGGGGTGCAGATCAACCGTTTCTGCGCGTCGGGCCTTGAAGCCGTGAACATGGCCGTCGCCAAGGTCTATTCGGGCGAAGCGGGCCTCGCCGTCGGCGGCGGGGTCGAATCGATGAGCCGGGTGCCGATGGCGTCGGACGGCGGCGCCTGGGCGATGGACCCGGCGGTCGCCTACAAGACCTATTTCGCGCCGCAGGGGATCGGCGCCGACGTAATCGCGACCAAGTTCGGCATCAGCCGCGACGATGCCGACGCCTATGCGGTCGAAAGCCAGCGGCGCGCCAAGGCGGCCTGGGACCAAGGGCGCTTTGCCCGATCGATCGTGCCGGTGAAGGATGTGATCGGCGCGGTGGTGCTCGACCATGACGAACATATGCGGCCCGACGCGACGATGCAGTCGCTTGCCAGCCTGAAGCCGAGCTTTACCGCGCTGGGCGAGGAAATGCCTGGCTTCGATACGATCGCGCTCCTGCGCTACCCGGAACTGGAGCGGATCAACCATATCCATCATGCCGGCAACAGCAGCGGCATTGTCGACGGCGCGGCGGCGGTGCTGGTCGGCAACCGGGAGATGGGGGATAAATATGGCCTCACGCCCCGGGCGCGGATCAAGGCGATGGCCTCGATCGGGTCGGAGCCGCTGATCATGCTAACGGGGCCGGAATTCGTCGCGGGCAAGCTGCTCGACCGGGCGGGGATGAGCAAGTCCGACATCGACCTTTGGGAGCTGAACGAAGCCTTCGCCAGTGTGGTGCTGCGCTACATGCAGGCGATGGACCTGGACCATGGCCGGATCAATGTGAATGGCGGCGCGATCGCCATGGGGCATCCGCTGGGCGCGACCGGCGCGATGGTGCTGGGGACGGCGCTGGATGAACTGGAGCGGTCCGGCAAGGGCACGGCTCTTGTCAACCTGTGCGTGGGCGCGGGCATGGGGACGGGGATCATCATCGAACGTATCTAACCTTCCCCCCGTTCGGGCTGAGCCTGTCAAAGCCCTTCCATTCCCTGAAAAGAAAAGCCCTTCGACAGGCTCAGGGCGAACGGAGAGTAAAAGGCGGCCTATCATGCAGACCATGAGCTTCGA
>DATEJA010000029.1:0-18704 GCA_035278405.1 Sphingobium sp.
CGCGCCGATCTGGGCCGACGGCCCGGCCGCCGGTGACGATGAAGACACGCTCGACCTTTCCGGCATGGAAAGCCCCGCCGCCGACGCCCCGCTCGCCGACTGGCTGGCGCTCGCCCGCGACGGCGCCGAACAGGCCCGCACCAGCGAGGCGCGGACCCATGGCGCGCTCTATCATGCGATCGGCCTAGCCTATGACTTCGCCCTGATGGCGGAGCAGGCGCCCAACGATTATGCCGAGATGCTGGCCGATGCCGGGATCAAGGCGCAGGCGCGCAGCCCGCTCACCGCCGTGGTCAAGCTCGTCTTCGGCGCCACCTACGACAAGACGCGGCTCACCGAATATGCGACCGCGCTTGAACATGCCAAGGCGGCGCAGCTGGGCCTGGGCACGCTGGGCGACTATCTCGCCCGTTATGAAGGCGGGCTCAAGGCGCTGATCCGCGACGAGCGCAGCCAGCGCCGCGCCAGCGCCCCGCTTCGCCCCGATCCGCGCCAGGCCGCGCGGGCGGCGATGAAGGCGGCCGCCGCGCTCGATCCTGTGGCAGTTCCCACCGACCAGGACGGGCTGGCCGTCGTCATCGCCCGGCGCGAAGCGGACGGCAGCCTGGCGATCGTCGGCGCGCTGCCCGATGGCTCGGACCTTGGTCAGCGCGTCATCGTCGCCGCCGCTGGCTGACCGCCTCGCCCGCCGGCATCGGCAGGAAAGACCGTCGTCGCGCGGCAGAACGGGATCATTGGTCGGCCATGGCTGTTACCCCTTGATGCACCGTCCTTGCAGCCGCGCCACGATTAATATTTCAATTCATCGTAATTTTATTTCAAGCCATGGGTTGAGCCCTCCCCGGCGCTGACGCATAAGAACGGACAAGCCCGAGGAGTCGCGGGGCGAGCGTCCGGCGCCTTCTCCTGTTCAGGAAGAAGCGGATAAAAATCCGCTGCGGGAAGAGGTTGCGCGTGACGACATTGGCTGAACCCAAGAGCAATCAAGTCGACATTTCGATCCGGGAGGCGCTGGAGGCGGCGCTGGCCCGCGGCGCCCTGCCCGGCGAGAGCGAGGGCTTCGACCATGAAGCCGCCTCCGCCGCCGCCGCTTTCCTCGGCCGCACCGCCCACGTCCGCAAGCCCGGCCAACCCGCCATCGCCATCGACACGCTGGGCGAAGGCGCCACCGGCCGCTTCATGCGGATCGCGCTCGTCAATGACGACATGCCCTTCCTGGTCGATTCGATCGCCAACGCGCTCGCCGCCGTGGACATCACCATCCACCGCCTGCTGCACCCGGTCCTTTCGGTCGACCGCACCGACAAGGACCAGCTGCACGCGATCCTGGCCGATGACGCGCCGGGTGCCCGCCGCGAATCGATGATCTATATCGAGGCCGACCGCGCCGACGCGAAGGGCCGCCGCGCCCTGGAAAAGGCGCTGCGCCAGACGCTGGCGGACGTGCGCGCCGCCGTCACCGACTGGCCGAAGATGCGCGAGGCGATGGCGCAGGACGCCGACCTCATCCCCGATGGCGAGGGCGCCGCGCTGCTGCGCTGGTTCCTCGCCCGCCACTTCACCCAGATCGGGCATGAGCGCCGCCGCCGCGACGGCACCGCCGACACCCGCCTGGGCCTGTGCGCCCAGGAGGATGCGCCGCTGCTCGCCCCCGCCTCGCTGGAGGCCGCCTTCGCCTGGTTCGAGGAGGGCAAGCGCAACCCGCTCATCATCAAGTCCAACCGCCTCTCGCGCGTCCATCGGCCGGTGCTGCTCGACCTGATCATCGTGCCGGTGCGCGAGGGCAAGCAGGTCGTCGCCCTGTCCATCCACGCCGGCATGTGGACCAGCGCCGCGCTCGCCGCCAGCCCCGACAAGGTGCCGCTGCTGCGCTCCGCCCTCTCGGCGCTGATGGACAAGTTCGGCTTCGACCCCGGCGGCCATGCCGGCAAGGTTCTGGCCCATGCCTTGACCGCCCTGCCGCACGACATATTGATCGGCTTCGATCATGAAACGCTGGAGCGGCTGGCGCTGACCTTCATGTCGCTGACCGACCGGCCGCGCCCCAAGCTGGCGCTCGGCACCAGCGCGCTCGCCCGCCATCTCTACGCCTTCGCCTGGCTCCCGCGCGAGGAGCTGACCACCGCGCGGCGCATGGCTGTGCAGGATATGCTGAGCGAGGCCGCCCACGCCCCGGTGCTCAGCTGGTCGATCGCACTGGAGGAAAGCGGCCTCGCGCTGCTCCGCATCACGCTCGACCTGCGCGAAGGCGGCGTCGTGCCCGACGAGATCCCGCTCGACCGGCAATTGAAGCAGATGGTGCGCGGCTGGCTCCCCGCCGTCGAGGAAGCGCTCGCCGAAACGGAGGAGCCCGGCCGCGCCGCCGCGCTCGCGCAGCGCTACGCCCCCGGCTTCCCCATGGCCTATCGCAACGGCGCCGGCCCGGCCGAAGCCGCCATCGACATCCGCCTGCTCCACGGCCTCGCCGGCCCGGGCGACAAGTCGATCCGCATCTATCGCAACGGCGGCGACACGCGCCAGGAACTGCGCCTCAAACTCTACAGCCAGGACGCCATCGCCCTGTCCGAAGTCGTCCCCGCCTTCGAGAATTTCGGCTTCCGCGTGATCGAGGAGATGATGACGGCCGTCGATGCCAAGGACCAGGAGGGCGCGCAGGGCCATATCCAGCGCTTCGTCCTCGAACTGCCCGCCGGCGGCGACGCGGAAAGCGTGATCGCCCGCGCCTCGGTCGTCACCGAAGCCATCGCCCAGGTGCTGGAGGGCCGCGCGGAAAATGACCGCTTCAACGAACTGATCGTCACCGCCGGCCTCGCCCCGCGCTCGGTCGTGCTGCTGCGCGCCCTCTTCCGCTATTTGCGCCAGACCGGCATTTCCTACGGCATGGCGACCTTCGCCGAAACGCTGCGGCGCGAACAGGATATCGCCCGCCAGCTGATCGCCCTGTTCGAAGCGCTGCACGACCCTGCCATCCCGGACCGCGAGGCCAGGGTCGCGCAAGCGCAGGCCGCGATCGACTCCGGTCTCGAACAGGTAAGCGCGATCGACGAGGACCGCGTGCTGCGCCTGCTGCGCGCCGTCATCACCGCCACGCTGCGCACCAATTTCTTCAGCGACGCCGCTACCGAAGCGCTCGCCTTCAAGCTCGACAGCGCCCAGATCCCGGGCCTGCCCGCGCCGCTCCCCTGGCGCGAAATCTGGGTCTATTCGCCCCGCGTCGAAGGCATCCACCTGCGCGCCGGCCCGGTCGCGCGCGGCGGCCTGCGCTGGTCCGACCGGCGCGACGATTTCCGCACCGAAATTCTCGGCCTGATGAAGGCGCAGCGGGTGAAGAACGCCGTCATCGTCCCCACCGGCGCCAAGGGCGGCTTCTATCCCAAGCAGCTGCCCAGTCCGCAGGTCGACCGCGACGCCTGGCTCGCCGAGGGCACGGAAAGCTATCGCATCTTCATCCGCGCGCTGCTCTCGGTCACCGACAATATCGTCAAGGGCAAGGTCAAACATCCCGCACCGATGGTGATCCGCGACGGCGACGATCCCTATTTCGTCGTCGCCGCCGACAAGGGCACGGCGACCTTCAGCGACGTCGCCAACGCGATCGCGCTGGAACGCGACTTCTGGCTGGGCGACGCCTTCGCCAGCGGCGGCTCCCACGGCTATGACCACAAGGCGATGGGCATCACCGCGCGCGGCGCCTGGATCAGCGTGCGCCGTCACTTCGCCGAAATGGGCATCGATGTGCAGGCCGATCCCGTCCGCGTCATCGGCTGCGGCGACATGTCGGGCGACGTGTTCGGCAACGGCATGCTGCTATCGAAAGCGATCAAGCTGGTCGCCGCCTTCGACCACCGCCACATCTTCCTCGACCCCGATCCCGATCCGGCGAAAAGCTGGGAAGAACGCAACCGCCTCTTCGCGCTCCCGCGTTCCAGCTGGGACGATTATGACAAGGCGCTGATCTCCAAGGGCGGCGGCGTCTTCCCCCGCAGCCAGAAGAGCATCCCGCTCACCCCCCAGGTCCAGGCGATGCTGAACGTCGCCGCCACCGAAATGGAGCCGACAGCCCTCATCTCCGCGCTGCTCAAAGCCCAGGCCGACCTGCTCTGGTTCGGCGGCATCGGCACCTATGTGAAGGCCGCCGCGCAAAGCCAGACCGAGGTCGGCGACCCCGCCAACGATCGGCTCCGCGTCAATGCCGAGGATCTGCGCGTCAAGGTGGTCGGCGAAGGCGCGAACCTGGGCGTGACCCAGGCCGCACGCATCGCCTTCTCCCTGCGCGGCGGGCGGATCAACACCGACTTCATCGACAATTCGGCCGGCGTCGACTGTTCGGATAATGAGGTCAACATCAAGATCGCGCTTAACCAGGAAATGGCCGATGGCCGCCTGACCTTTGAAGCGCGCAACAAGCTGCTGGTCAGCATGACCGACGCCGTCGCCGACATCGTGCTGGAGGATAACCGCCTCCAGGCGCTCAGCCTGTCGATCGCCGAAGCCGGCGGTCCGGCCGACCTCGCCAGCTATGTCCGCCTCATAGAGACTTTCGAGGAAAGCGGCCGGCTCGACCGCCAGGTGGAGGGGCTTGGCCCCAACGACCAGCTGCTGCGGCGCGGCCAGGACGGCCAGGGCCTCACCCGCCCGGAACTCGCCGTGCTGCTCTCGACCGCCAAGCTCGCGCTGCAGGACGCGATCGAACATGGCAATCTGGCCAGCGACCCCAGCATGGGCGCCGAACTTGCCGCCGCCTTCCCGCCCGCGATGCGCAAGAAGGAAGGCGATGCGATCGCCGCCCATGCGCTCGCCGGCGAGATCATCGCCACCAAGGTCGCGAACCGCATCGTCAATCGCCTGGGCCTCATCCACCCGTTCGAACTGGCGGAGGAGGAAGGCTGCTCGCTCGCCGACCTCGCCAGCGCCTTCCTGATCGCCGAGCGGCTCTACGATATCGCCGCGCTCTGGGCGGACATCGACGCCGCCGACATGTCGGAAGCCGCGCGCCTCGCCCTGTTCGGCGACATCGCCAGCGGCGTGCGGGCGCAGATCGCCGACATATTGCGCAGCCTGCCCGCCGGCACCCTGCCCGGCGCCGGCCATGCCATGCTCGCCCCGGGCGTGGGCAAGCTCGCCGCCCAGGTCGACGACCTGCTCACCAGCGAAGCGCTACGCCGCACCAACGCCGTCATCGACCGCCTGCTCGCGCTCGGCGCGCCCGACAAGCTGGTGCGCCGCGCCGCCGGTCTCTTCAAGCTCGACGGCGCGGTCGGCATTGCCGCCCTCGCCGCGCGCCTGAAACTCGACGAAATCGCTCTCACCCGCGCCTTCACCCATCTGGGCGAAGCGGTGGGCATCGACTGGGTCCAGTCGACCGCCGCGCGCATGGAACCCTCCGACCCCTGGGAGCGCCTGCTCATCTCCGGCGTCGCCCGCGACATGCAGCAGGTGCGGCTGGATTTCCTCGCCCAGGGCAAGGAAAAGGACATCGCCGCCCATGTCGACCAATGGCTGGCGGCCAAGTCCCAACGCATCCAACAATTCCGCGCCCTCGTCCAACGCGCCAAGGCCGCCGCCGCGCCCAACGTCGCCATGCTGGCCGAAATCGCCGGCCAAGCGCGGGGATTGCTGGGGCGGTAATAGGGCGGAGTCGCAGTTCGCTTCATCGCTGTCATCCCGGGCTTGACCCGGGATCCCGCTATTCCTCCGTTCGGGCTGAGTTTGTCAAAGCCCGCGCGCGCCCCTCACCCCCCGTTCGGGCTGAGCGAAGTCGAAGCCGTCCGCTGAGCAGAGCGAAGTGCCCCTTTTCGGTCGCGCGCACCCTTCGACAAGCTCAGGGCGAACGGAGGTTCAAGCACCGAAGCCCTATTGCCCCTCCGGCGCCACCCTCACCGGCACCTTGCCCATGTCGGGACCATAGACGGGCGTCACCGGCTCTACAGGCGTGCGCCCGTGCAGCGCCTCGATCTCCGCCTTTCGCTGCTTCAGATAAAGTTCCCGATAGGTGCCATAGGGGTCGTCCGACTTGCGGATCTGCTGCACCGTATCGTCGAACGCCGCCCGCTCGCCCAGCTGGTTGAGGATCGTCGCCGGGATCACGAAGGCGGGCTTGTTGAACGGTGTGCCCAGCGCCAGGGGCACGATCATCTTGTCGACCGTGTCGCCGACCATGTCGCGCAGCGTCGTCGGCCCGACGATCGGCAGATACATGTAGGGTCCCGGCCCCACGCCATAATAGCCCAGCACATTGGCCAGGCCATTGGGCCGATAGGGCAGGAAGAAGGGCTTGCGCTTGGCGACGTCGAACAGGCCGGCGACGCCCAGCGTCGTGTTGATGGAAAAGCGCCCGACCGTCTCGAACGCCTTGCCGGGCTTCAGCTGCAGCAGATAGGCGGCGAACACCACCGGCTCCTGCAAATTGGTGAAGAAGTTGCGCAGGCCCTTGCGCACGGGCTTGGGCAGGCCCTTGTTATAGGCCTTGGCGACCGGCTCGACCACCGCCTTGTCGACCGACTGCACCGCCTGGAAGCTCTTCGCGTTGAGATGCTCCAGCGGGTCCCCGGGCGGGGCACGGCCCTCGCCGGTCACGACAATGTCCTGCCCCTGGTCGGCGGGATGCGATGCCGGCGCGGCGGAGTTGGGAGCGGGGGCAGAGGCGGCGGCCGGGGCAGGCGGTGCTGCGGGGACGGGCTGCGTCACGGGCCCCAGCGCCTTGGCCGCGCTCGCCGCGTCCACCCAGGGCTGGGCGGAAGGCTGCGGCGGATCGATCGCCGCCGCCTGCGTTCCCATCATCATCAAACCCGCGGCGATGCCCGGCAGCAGCATATGTCAGTCCCTTTTGCTTGCGACCCCTCATCCCCTGTTGGCCGGACGCGCGGGCTTTCGCCCACGCCCCCTATCCGGCCAAGGGCGGCTAGTCAGGATGCCGCTCGCCGTCAATAGACAGGCAGAGGCGCCACGGCGATGGAGTGGGCCCCTGGCGTCGGACAGGTATCAGGCCGCGGATTTGACCATAGTTTTGGCGTGTAACTCCTCAAACTGCACCGGGCTCAAATAGCCCAGAGCGGAATGCAGTCGGCGTTCATTGTAGACGCGGTCGATGAACGGTGGAAGATGGGTGGCGACATCCTCGAAAGTCTCGAACGCCATCGGGTAGACCGCCTCGACCTTGAGCGTTTTCATGAAGCTTTCCGCCTTGGCGTTATCGTAAGGATTTCCGCGCCGGCTCATCGATCCGGTAATGCCATTGGCTGCCAGCAGCGCACGGTAGGAAGCGGCTGCGTACTGGGATCCACGGTCCGAATGATGAATGAGGCCCGGTGAGGGCTGCCGACTTGCGATAGCAGTTTCAAGCGCGGCAATGGCGAGGCGGGCATCGATCGACCTACCGATGGCATAGCCAACCACCCGCCTTGACCATGCGTCGAGGATGATCGCCACATAAGCAAAGCCACTCGCAATCGCGACATAGGTCAGATCTGCGACCCAGAGCTGATCCGCACGTGTCAGAGCGACGTCCTTTGCCAGGTCCGGGAAGATCGGCAGATCGTGATCACTGTCAGTCGTTGCGACATATCTCCGCCGTCTCCGCGGCTGAAGGCTGTGTTCGCGCATCAAACGCTTGATGCGCTTATGATTTGCGCAGATGCCCTGGTGCTGAAGGGCCGCCCGTACGCGTCGCCAGCCATAAGCCTCAAACTCATCGCAGATCGCCATGATTGCGGCCAGCAGATCGGCTTCGTCAACCCGCTTCACCCGCCCATGATAATAGGTTGAACGTGCGATACCCATCAGTCTGCACCCCTGGGAGACGGAGATGCCAAGGGGCCGGTGATGACGGATGTAGTCCCGTTTCTCGGCCGCGGTGCGCTTTGCAGAGCCCCCTTTAGAAACTCCAGTTCGAGGGCCTGCTTGCCGACCAGGCGTTCCAGCGCGGCGATGCGGGCCTCATATTGCTGGATGAGATCAGCCGCTTGCGCGTCATCGTCGAACTCGCCCGCCTCATACTTCTCAATCCAGACCCGGATCAATTGGCGAGAAACGTCATGACGCTTGGCCAGCCCATGCAATGTTTCGCCGCCCAGATATTCCTGAACGACCTGACGTTTGAACTCCATGCTGTGGGAACGGTGTCGCATTGGCTTTTCTCCAAAAGCCAAACCCACGGTCAATCATTATGGTCCCACCTGTCCGACGCCAGGGGCCCACTCCACGAAGCGAGCAAATTCATACATTTTGATACAAATTTCGGCAGGCGCCGGTTTGCAATTGCGAGTCGTTCGCGTTATGCGTCCGGCCATGCACGCGCCCGTCCGCTCCCAGCCCCGGAAGAAAAAGAGCCCCAAGGCCTTCTGGCTGAAACAGCTTCACACCTGGCACTGGGTCAGCAGCGCGATCAGCCTGATCGGCCTGTTGCTGTTCGCCTTCACCGGCATCACGCTCAATCATGCCGCCGATGTCGAAGCCTCGCCGCAGACGGTGGAAAAGGCCGCAACCCTGCCGCCCGCCTTGTTGCGCCAAGTCGCGCCCAACAGCGCGCCCGACGCCAAAAGGCCCCTGCCGCCCCACATAAGTGTCTGGATAGAAACGAAAATAGGACTGAAGCCTGACGGGAAGGCCGAATGGTCCGCCGACGAAATCTACCTCCCCCTCCCCCGCCCCGGCGGCGACGCCTGGGTCTCGATCGACCGCCAGACCGGCGCGGTGACCAGCGAGACGACCAGCCGCGGCTGGGTCAGCTATCTCAATGACCTTCACAAGGGCCGCAACACCGGCGCCACCTGGAAATGGTTCATCGACATCTTCGCCGGCGCCTGCTTCCTCTTCGCCCTGACCGGCCTGCTGCTCCTCCAGCTCCACGCCCGCAAGCGACCCACCACCTGGCCCCTGGTCGCCGCCGGTCTCGCGATTCCCGTTTTTCTCGCCATCTTCTTCATGCATTAAGGAAACAGCCCCATGCCAAGCGGCTACAAACTCATCCTGGGCGGCGCGGCGCTCGGCGCGGCGCTTCCCGCCCAGGCCGAAACCTTGACCGTCACCGTCAATGTCCCGCGCCTGTCGGTCGCCGAATATCACCGTCCCTATGTCGCCGTCTGGCTGGAAAAGGACGGCGCCGCGCCCCGCACCCTGTCGGTCTGGTATGATGTCGACAAGGCGAAGGGCGAAGGCACCAAATGGCTGCGCGACGTGCGCCAATGGTGGCGCGCCTCGGGCCGCTCCATGAGCTTCCCCGCCGATGGCATCACCGGCGCCACCCGCGCGCCCGGCGACCAGAAGATCGCCTTCGTCGCCGGCAAGGGCCCGCTCGGCCCGCTTGCGCCCGGCGCCTACACCCTGGTGGTGGAGGCCGCGCGCGAAACCGGCGGGCGCGAACTCGTCCGCCTGCCCTTCAGCTGGCCGGCGAAGCCCGGCGCCGTGGTTCGGGCGAAGGGCAGCAGCGAATTGGGGGCGGTCAGCCTCGGCTTCGGCAAATAAGGGGAATATCGATGAAGGCCAGACATATGATCGCGGGCGCGCTCGCCGCCCTGATGCTCTCGGGCGCGGCGCAGGCGCATCGCCAATGGATGCTGCCCTCCTCGACCAGCCTGTCGGGCAGCGACAATTGGGTGACGGTCGACGCCGCCGTCTCCAACGAACTCTTCTATTTCGATCATATGCCGATGCGCACCGACGGCATCACCGTGACGCAGCCGGACGGGTCGGCGGGCAAGATCGAACATGCCGCCACCGGCCAATATCGCTCGACCTTCGACGTCCACCTGACCCAGCCCGGCACCTATCGCATCGCCAATGTGTCGACCATGATCATGGGCAGCTACAGCCTGAACGGCGAGGTGAAGCGCCTGCCGCGCGGCACGACCAAGGACAATCTCGCCGCCGCCATTCCCGCCGGCGCGACCGATGTCCAGACCGCCGAGGCATTGAGCCGCAACGAGATCTTTCTGACCCTGGGCGCGCCCACCACGACGGTCTTCAAGCCGACGGGCGTCGGCATCGAAATGGTCCCCGTCACCCATCCCAATGACCTGGTTTCGGGCGAGGCGGCGACCTTCCGCTTCCTGCTCGACGGCAAGCCCGCCGCCGACCTGAAGGTCACGCTGATCCCCGGCGGCGGCCGCTATCGCGACGCGCTCGGCCAGCAGGACCTCACCACCGACAAGGACGGCAAGCTGACCGTCACCTGGTCGCAGCCGGGCATGTATTGGCTGAACGCCAGCATCGGCGGCGGTCGCGAGGGCGGTGAGGGCGGCCCCGGCGCGGGCATGAGTCAGGGCGGCGTGGCGCAGCAGCCCCAGCGTCCGGCCGGCCCGCCGCAGCGCCGCGCCTCCTATGTCACCACGCTGGAAGTGCTCGCGCCCTGAGCGGCCTGCGCATCGCCATTCCCGCCGATCTGCCGCCCGACCTCTTCGCCGGGCGGCAGCGGCTGGGCGCGATCAGCGACCTTTCCGGCCCCACCATGGGGACGAGCTGGTCGGCGCGCATCGTCGACGCGCCGCCTGACAGCGATCGTGCCATCCAGGCTGTTCTCGCCCGCATCATCGCCCAGATGAGCAATTGGGAAGCGGACTCCGCCATCAGCCGCTTCAACGCCGCGCCGATCGGCCGCTGGATGGCCCTGCCCGCCGAAATGATGATGGTGCTGCGGACCGGCCTTGCCATCGCTCGCCTGTCGGGCGGCGCCTTCGATCCCGCCGTCGGTCGCCTGGTCGAGCGCTGGGGCTTTGGTCCCTCGGGGTTCACCGCCCCCCACGCCGCGCCAAGCCACCCCGCCCCCTGGACCGCGATCGAGGTGAAAGGCGAAGGCGGGGGCGACCAGGCCCGCCGCCTCGCCGACGTGGCGCTCGACTTTTCCGCCATCGCCAAGGGCTATGCCGTCGACGCGCTCGCCCAGGCCCTTCGCGATCTGGGCGCCGCCCATTTCCTGGTCGAGATCGGCGGCGAACTGCGCGGCGAAGGCATCCGCCCCGACGGCCAGCCCTGGTGGGTGGACGCGGAGGCACCGCCCGGCCTCGCGATCCCCACACTTCGCCTCGCGCTCTGCAACATCGCCGTGGCCAGCTCGGGCGATTATCGCCGCTATCGGCTGGAGGGGGACCGCGCCCTGTCCCACAGCATCGACCCGCGCACGGGTCAGCCGATCACCCATGGCGTCGCTGCCGTCACCGTCCTGCACGACAGCGCCATGCTGGCCGACGCCTGGGCCACCGCCATCACCATATTGGGGCATGACAGCGGCATGGCGCTCGCCACCCGCCACAATCTCGCCGCCCGCCTGATCCTGCGCACGGATGGGGGCGCCCGGGAATATATGACCCCCGCCCTCGCCCGGATGCTGGCCTGATCCGTCTCAGGCGTCCGCCCAGCGCCTCAGCAGATTATGATAGACCCCCGTCAGCCGGATGACCTGGGCATGGTCCTGCGCCAGTTCGCTACCCAGCGCCTGGATGCTGCTGTCGAGGTCGAACAGCATCTGCCGCGCGCCATCATCGCGCACCATCGACTGCAGCCAGAAGAAGCTCGCCAGCCGCCGCCCGCGCGTCACCGGCTCCACCCGATGCAGCGATGATGACGGATAGAGCACCGCATGACCGGCGGGCAGCTTCACCTGCTGCACCCCGAACTGCGTCTCGATCGTCAGCTCGCCGCCGTCATAGTGCGCCGGCTCCTCCAGGAAGACGGTGACGGACAGGTCCGACCGGACCCGAAAGCCCGTACCCGCCTGGATCCGCACCGCATTGTCGACATGGACCCCGAACGCCTGCCCGCCCGCATAGCTGTTGAACAGCGGCGGGAAGATCTTGAGCGGCAGGGCGGCGGCGATGAACAGCGGCGACTGGCCCAGCGCCTCCAGGATGATCTGGCCCGCCGCCTGCGCTTCGGGCGCATCTTCGCGCAATTGCAGATTGCGCTTGGCCAGCGCGGACTGGTGGCCGGAGGTGACATTGCCGTCGACCCATTCCGCCCGGTCGATCAGCGAGCGGACATGGGCCAGGGCGCGGGCATCGAGCAGGTCCGGAATGGCAATCAGCATCGCATGTCCTTACCGCTCATGAAAATGGCGGGCAACCGGCCCGAGGAAAGCCGATTGCCCGCGCTCGATGCGCCTCCTCCCGGGACGATGGAGGAGGCGCCGAAACATGGCCTTTAGAAGCTGTAGAAGAGGCTGAACCGCGCCGCGCGCCCTTCTCCCGGCGTGGCCCATCCGCCCGACACCACGCCGTTGGTGGCGCTGATATTGTTGCGGATGCCGGTATAATATTTCTTGTCGAACAGGTTCTGCACATTGAGCTGCGCGGTCAGCCCGTTGTTGAAGTTCCACGACAGGAAGGCCCGGTGCACCCAATAGTCATCCGAACGATATTGCGTGCGGTTGAAGATGTTGCTCTGGTTGAGCGCGAAGCTGCCCTGATAGGTCACGCCATAGCCCAGCTCCAGGCCGAAGGGCAGCTGATAGCTGGTATAGATGCTGCCCGAATGTTTCGGCGTCTGGATCAGCTCGTCGCCCTTTGACGGATCAGGCAGCGCCACGCTGTTGGCGCAAGCGGTCGTGCCGGGATGCGCGACGCAATAATCGGACGTCCCCTGGACGATCTTGCTGTCGAGATAGGTATAGTTGGCGAAGACCAGCCAGTGCGGCGTGATGTTGCCGGTGAGGCCGAGCGCCACGCCGTCCACGCGTGAATGACCGTCCAGCACCTGCACCGCCGCGACGCTGGCGGGATCATTGCTCGCCACGCGATAATTGCTCCGCTCGTTGCGGAACAGCGCGGCGGTCGCGAGCAGTTTGCCGCCCATCAGATTGGCCTTCGCGCCGATCTCATAGCTGCGCGCCGTTTCCGGGGCGACATCGCAATAATTGGAGAAGGTCGGAGTTCCGATCGTGCCGCTGGTGCACCCTGCCCGCACCGTGGCGGACGAAGGCGTCTTGCTGTTGGCGAAGGCGGCGTAGAGGCTGACGGCCTCCACCGGCTTGAACACCGCGCCGACGCGATAGGAAAAGAGGTTCTCCTCGCTGCGCTGGCGCAGGCCGATGGTCGTCGCGCCGCCAGCCGCCGGCGTGGCCACCGTATCCGCCCGGAAAACATTGCGGACATTCTCGTAGCGCAGGCCGCCATTCAGTTCGAACTTGCCGAACTCCAGCGTGTCGAAGGCGTAGGCGGCGAGGTTGCGGCTATTTCCGTAGCTCTCGCCCGAAACGATATAATTGGTAGCGCCAGTCCAGACGGTATTCGGGCTGGCAAGGCTGATGTCCGGCTGGGCCAGCACATTACCCTGCGCATCCCGCAGCAGGTTGGCGGTGGTGATCTGATAATCCTCCTGCGTCGCCGAGAAGCCCGCGACCAGCGTGTTGCGCAGTCCGCCCGCCTCACCTGTGACGACGCGCAGGTCGGTCTGGCTGTAGAGCAGGTCATTGACCTGGTCCCGCACCAGCCCGCGCGGTCCGGACGGCCGGTAGCTGCCCGCCGCCATCCCGCCGGTGCACGCCAGGGCGGTTCGCAGGTCGTTCCCGGTGATCGGCTGCAACCCGTTCGCGAGGCAGAAGGTGCCCTGCGGCGCGCTGGTGACGCTATATTGGTGCACCCGCTGCAAGCGGCCGAGCGACCGAACCGACACCGCGTCGCTGAACTGATGGGCGAAGACGGCCGTCAGGCGATCGATATTGACATTCTGCCGGTCGAGATTGGCGATGCCGAAATAATCGCTGTCGTGCACACCCGGAAGCGGACCGTCATTGATCGCGTTTTTCACATAGGGCACGCCATAGACGGGCGTATTGCGGTCTTCCTGATGGAAATAGGACAGGGTCAGGCTGGTCGGCCCGTCCATGCCCAACTTGACCGAGGGCGCGATGCCCCAGCGCTTGAACCGTTCCACGTCGCGGCCCGGCACGTCATTGCGATGATACATGGCGTTGAGCCGCACCCCGACAAAGTCCGACACGCGCTGGTTGGTGTCGATCGTCGCGCGATAATAATCGTCCGTCCCGATGCCGGCTTCGGCGATGGTCAGATTTTCCGCCTGCGGCCCCTTGGACACGAGGTTGATCGTGCCACCGACCGAACCCGATCCGTTGTAGACCGAATTGGCGCCGTTATAGACTTCGACCTGCTGGGTATTGAACGGGTCGGTGCGGCTATATTGCGCGCTGTCCCGAACGCCATCCAGCGTGATGTCGTTGTTGGCCGAATAGCCGCGCAGGTTGATGCTGTCGCCATAGCCGCCGCCACCTTCGCCAGCGCCGAAGGTGATGCCCGGAACCGTCGACAGAACATCGCGCAGGGTCAGCAGATTCTGCTTCTTGATGGTCTGGTCGGAAATGATGGTGATGGTCTGCGGCGTGTCGACCAGGGGAGCGGTGTTCTTGGGGTTCACCAGTTCGTCAGCATAGACGCTGCCGGTGACGACGATGGAATCCTGCGGCGCGGCGGCGGTGGTCGCAGCCGCGTCCGCAGCGCAGGCGGGCGTGCCAGCAAGGGCGCCGACGCAGCTCAATGCGAGGAAAGATATGGATTTTGCGGGAACAGACATGAATAACCCCCCTTTCGTTGGGGGGGATCGCTATTGCGAATCGTTCTTACTGTCAATGCTATTGCGAATAATTCTTATAGTCGCCTTTCGGGCGCGAAGAGCCAGCAACGCAGGGCACTTGCCAGATTGGGAGGATCATCCGCCGCCAGACGCGCCGCGTCGATCCGCGCTATGAGCGCGTTCACCGGCAGATTCAGCCGTTGCGCATGGTCGCGCAGCGCCTCCCAGAAAAGGGGCTCCAGGCTGATCGCGGTCTGGTGGCCGGCTATGGTGACGCTGCGCTTCACCGGCGGCGCGAAGAGGGGCGCGGGGGCGGCAAGCCTTTCCTGATTGTCGCCGCCCCCGTCCATCGCATCAATACATGTGCTGGCCGCCATTGATCGACAATGTGCTGCCGGTCACGAAGCCTGCTTCCTCGCTGCACAGGAAAGCGACGCCGCGCGCGATTTCCTGCGCCTGGCCCAGCCGTCCGACCGGGATCTTGGCGACGATCTTTTCCAGCACCGGGGCAGGCACGGCGGCGACCATATCGGTGTCGACATAGCCCGGCGCGATGGCATTGACGGTCACGCCATATTTCGCGCCTTCCTGCGCCAGCGCCTTGGTAAAGCCGTGGATGCCGGACTTCGCGGCGGCATAGTTGACCTGGCCATATTGGCCCGACTGACCGTTGACGGAGCCGATATTGACGATGCGGCCCCAGCCCCGGTCGCGCATGCCGCCGAAGGTCGCCTTCGCCATGTTGAAGCATCCGCCCAGGTTGATGCGCATCACCTCGTTCCAGTCGTCGAAGCTCATCTTGGACAGCACGCCGTCGCGGGTGATGCCCGCATTGTTGATGACGATGTCGACCGGGCCGAGCCGATCGGCGACAGCCGCGCAGCCGTCGAGGCAGGCCTGATGATCGCCCACGTCCCAACGGAAGGTGTCGATGCCCGTCCGCTCGGTGAAGGCGCGGGCCTTTTCCTCATTCCCCGCATAATTGGCGGCGACCTTGAACCCCATGTCCTTCAACGCCAGGCTGATGGCCTCGCCAATGCCTCGTGTTCCGCCTGTCACGATAGCAACTCTGGTCATATCAGCCCCTCCTGTTGGACAATTGGACGAAACTACTCCTCGCGCCACCCAGCCAGTTCGCGACCGACCAGTTTACGGTAGAGGAGCATAGCCTCTGCAGAGGCGTTCAAACAGCCAAGATGGGCAAATTTATTACCGCCTGACGACAAAAATTCGGCTTGACCCCTGATCGCGATTTCTTCCAGCGTTTCGAGGCAATCCGCGGCAAAGCCGGGGGTGAGCAGCGCGACCTTCTTCACCCCCTCTTGGGGCAGCGCGCGCAGGACCTCATCCGTCGCGGGACCCAGCCATTTGGCGCGACCGAAGCGCGACTGGAAGGTCAGGCGCACTTCACGGCCCAGCGCCCCTGCCAGCAGCCGGACGCTGGTGACGCACTGGTCATGATAGGGATCGCCCAGCGTGCGCGTCCGCTCGGGCATGCCGTGAAAGCTGGCGAGCAGCAGCTCCGGCTCGAAATCCAGCGCCTGCAACTGCCGCTCGGTCGAGGCCCTCAGCGCCTCGATATAGGCGGGATCGGAGAAATAGGGCGGCAGCGTGCGGATCGTCGGCTGCACCCGCAGCCTGGCGAGCACGGCATAGGCGGCGTCCAGCGCCGTCGCGGTCGTCGCGGCGCAATATTGCGGGTAGAGCGGCGCCAGCAAAATGCGTTCGCAACCGGCCGCGATCAGCGCCTGAAGCCGGCCCTCGATCGATGGTCGGCCATAGCGCATCGCCCAATCGACGATGACGTCGGCACCCATCATCTCCTGCAGCTTGACCGCCGTCTCGCGGGTGTGGACGGCGAGCGGCGATCCCTCCTCCATCCAGACTTCGCGATAGGCGGCCGCCGACTTGCGCGGCCGGGTCAGCAGGATGGGCCCGCGCAGGATCGGCTGCCAGAGCAGCGGCGGGATTTCCACGACCCGGCGGTCGGACAGGAACTCGGCGAGATAGCGGCGCACCGACGGCGCGTCGGGCGCGTCGGGCGTGCCCAGGTTGATGAGGAGGACGGCGATATCGCTCATGATCGGCTTCAGCTTCGCGGCAGCAGCGGGAGCTGGCGGAAGCGCTGCCCCGTCACGGTGAAAAGGGCATTGGCGATCGCCGGCGCCACCATCGGGGCGCCGATCTCCGTCAGCCCTCCGGGCGCCGCGGTGCTGCGGATCAGCTCGACCGTCACCTCGCCCACATCGGCGAGCCGGGGCAGGCCCATGCGGCCAAGCATCGCGCGACGCGGCAGGCCGTTCGCATAGGGCACCGATGTCCCCATCGCCAGCGCCAGGCCGTAGATGATGCCGCTTTCGACCTGCTGCCGGGCGATGTCGGGGTTCACCTGCTCGCCCGCATCGACCGCCGCGATGATCCGCCCGACGCTCAGCCTGTTGCCGGATATCGCCGCTTCCACCATGATCGCGCCGTAGACGCCGTCCATCACATGCGCCGCAAGCCCCTGCCCGCTGCCGCTGATGCCACCCTGCCAGCCGCCCATCGTGCCGACGGTCGTCAGGCATTGGGCGAGGCGCGGATTGCCGCCCAGCATCTGGATGCGGAAGGACATCGCCTCGACCCCCGCGACATGGGCGAGTTCGTCGATGAAGCTTTCGGTGAAGAAGGCGCCGTGCAGATGCGCATTGCCCCGCGCGAAGCCGATGGGCAGCCCCGGATCGACGGGATAATGATCGACCGCCCAGTTGGGCAGCGCATAGGGCAGGTCCATGCCCGCGACGGCATGCCGGGTGGAAGTGCTCGCGGCCCGCTGGGCCGCCTCATGCGGCAGCTTGCCATGGGCGATCCGGTCCCAGGTCTGCGACATGGCGCAGGGCGCCGCGACCTTGGCCGACCAGCCTTCGATCGCGCCGCCACGGCCCAGCTTCGCCGCCATGCGCGCGTGGGCCGGCGCGCTCGGCCGATCCTGGACGACATCCTCCAGCCGCGACCAGAGCAGTTGCACCGGCCGCCCCATCTCGCGCGCGACCAGCGCCGCCTGGACGCCCGCCTCATGATCCATCTTGCGTCCGAACGACCCGCCCGCATGCAGCGGATAGAGCGTCACCGACTCCTCCGCGACGCCCAGCGCCTCGGCAATCGCCGCCCGCGCGAGCGTCGGCGCCTGCGTCGCCATCCATACCTCGACCATGCTGTCGCTCACCCGCGCGGTCGCGGCCATCGGCTCCAGCGCCAGGTGAAGGCCAGGCTCGACCCGATATTCGCTCGCCAGCAGATTGGCATTGTCGAACAACGGCTTCAGATCGCCCTGGGCGTAGAGCCGCTTGCCCGACGATCCGGCAAAGGCCGCTTCCAGCGCCTTTTCCATGCCCTCGCTGCTGACCGGAACGCCCATGAGATCAAACACGGGATCGCAAAGGTCGAGCGCCTTGTTGGCCGCCCACCAGTTGCTCGCAACCGCCGCGACCCAGCGTTCCTGCCGCACCAGCTTCAAAAATCCCGTAACGCGTTTTCCCGCCACCTCATTCACGCTTTTCAACCGCGCATCCCCGATCGGCCCCTGCCGGATCGAGGCGAAGACCATGTCGGGCAGGCGGATGTCGGCCGCGAAATTATGACTGCCATCTATCTTGGAAGGCGTGTCCAGACGAGGCAAAGCCTGCCCGGCGAGGCGATCGGCCTGCGCCTGCCGATAGGGAAGGATTTCGGGCAGGTCGAACGCCGCCGCTTCGGCCGCGACCTCGCCGATCTTCAGCCGCCGGTCGGCGCCATCGCTGATCAGCCCGTCCTCGATGTCGCAGCTTTCCCAAGCCACGTCCCACCGCGCCGCGGCCGCTTTGCACAACAGAACCCGGGCGGCGGCTCCCGCATCGCGATAGGCGTCATGAAACATCGGCACCGACGTGCCCGCCCCGGTCAGCATCAGCGCCCGCCGCGTCGCATATTGATCGATCGCCCAATCGCCCGCGTCACCAGCCAGGCGGCTCCAATCGTTCGACAGCCACTCGCGCGCGAGCAAGGTGTTGGCATAGAGCGGGCTGACCGGCGCGCTCTGCACACCGATGGTACGCCAATCCGCGCCCAGCTCATCCGCCAGGATCTGCGGCAGCAGCGTGGTGACGCCCTGGCCCAGTTCGGCCTGCGGCACGATGACGACGATCTGGCCAGACTTGTCGATCTTCAGA
>DATEJA010000030.1:0-4607 GCA_035278405.1 Sphingobium sp.
CCCTCGACCGGTTCCGAGCCATCCGACCGCGCCAACTCCTCAATGTCGGCACCGGCGGCGAAAACTTTATCGTTCCCGGTGATGACGACGCTGCGGATGCCGCTGTCCCGGTCCGCCGTGCGAAGCGAAGCGGCGATCGACTCCAGGAGCGGCGTCGCCAGCGCGTTGCGTTGAGCGGGACGGTTCAGCGTCAGCAGAAGAACGCCATTGTCCTGGCGTTGCTCAAGCAGGATCGCCGCGTCAGGCGTCATAGTCGAGCACCACATTGTCCGAGCTTGGCACCGCCTGGCAGGTCAGGATGTAACCGTCCGCGATTTCTTCGGAACTGAGGCCGTAATTCTTCCCCATCTCGACCGTGCCCGACACCAGCTTGGCACGGCAGGTCGCGCACACCCCGGCTTTGCAGGCATAGGGGGCGGGCAGGCCGGATGCGCGCGCGCTTTCCAGGATGTTTCCCTTTTCCATGTCGAAGGGAATGACGCGACGGCGCCCGTCGATCCTGACCTCCAGCTTCAAACCCTGCGCCTTTTCGCGCAGCAGGCGCGTCCGCTCCCTGTCGGCCTCCGATACCTCTCCCGTGGTGAACCGCTCCACCAGGATACGGCTCTCTGGCAGGCCTGCTTCGAGCATGGCCTTTTCCGCGGCGTCCATCATCGCGCCGGGCCCGCAGATGAAGGCGGCATCGACCGATTTGACGTCGATCAGCGACGACAGCGCTTCGCCGATCCGTTGCTCGTCCAGGCGCCCGTTGAACAGGTCGACATCGCCGAATTCGGCCGAGAGAAAATGGAACAGTTGCAGGCGGTTGAGATGGCGATCCTTGAGGTCGGACAGGTCTTCAAGGAACATGATCGAACTGGAACTGCGGTTGCCATAGAGTAGGGTGAAGCGGCTGCCGGGTTCCATCGCCAGTCCGGTCTTGATCAGCGACAGGATCGGCGTGATGCCCGATCCCGCAGCAAAGGCCAGATAGTGCCGGCTTTGTTCGGGCTGAAAATCCCATGTGAAGTGGCCCCGCGGCGTCATCGCCTCGATCGCGCCGCCCTCGATGAGCGAGGCAGCAGCCCAGTTGGAAAAGAGGCCGCCGTCGATCTTCTTGATCGCGACTTTCAGCACGCCTTCATCCGGTGCGACGCACAGGGAATAGTTCCGCCGGATATCCTCGCCGCCGATATCGGCGCGAAAGATGAGATGCTGGCCCGGCTTGAAGCCGAACTGATCGGCGACTTCGGCCTCGGGCGCGAGCGTAAGGGCGATGGCGTCATCGGTTTCATGAGCGACTTGCAGAATCGTCAATGGATAAAAGGCGGTCGACATCGGTGATCCTAATGGCATTTGAAACGGTCGAACGGTTCGCTGCAGTCAGGGCAACGCCAGAGGGCCTTGCAGGGCGTCGAACCAAAGCGGCTTACTTCCTGGGTGTTGCGTGATCCGCAACGAGGGCATTCCACCGGGCCCGTGCGGGGCGGGGCGATGCCATAGGCGCGCAGCCGTTCCCGCCCTTCGGCGCTAATCCAATCGGTAGTCCAGGGCGGCGAAAGAATGGTTTCTACCGCCACATTATCAAAACCTGCCTCGTCCAGCGCCTTGCGGACAGCGGCCGAAATGGCAATTGTCGCAGGGCACCCCGTGTAGGTCGGCGTTATGAGGACGGCGGGAGGATTTTGGCGAACCGATCGCACGATGCCGAGATCTGTAATGGAAACCGCAGGGATTTCCGGATCAGGCACTTTCGACAGTATCGCCATGATGCGATCTGTCGCGGCATTATCGATCGTAGCGGTCGCCATCATGTTCACCACTTGGCGTCGGGATAGGTGCGCGGCACATATTGCATGACCGCCAGCAGGTGCCCGAGATGCTCGGTATGATGACCATGCCGGCCGCCCGTCACGCCACGCGGATAGGCGGGCAGCGGAATCGTCGCCTCACCCAACACCGCCGCGACGCGGGCGTCGAACGGCCCGCGAAGCTGCGTGCGGTCAGCCGCGATGCCGCGTTCGACCAGCGGCCGTTCCACCTCGTCGACCTCGAACATCTCCTCGACGAAGCGCCAGAACCAGTCGAGACCGTCGACCATGCGCCGATGGCTTTCCCCGGTGCCGTCGCCCAGGCGAATGACCCAGTCGGCCGAGATTTCGGCATGATAGCGGACCTCTTTCACAGCCTTGGCCGCGATTTCCGCAATGCGCGGATCGGCCGACTGTTCGAGCGCCTCGAACAGGCCGAGCTGCGCGGTCGAAAACAGGAATTGCCGGGCGATGGTCTGGGCAAAGTCGCCATTGGTCTGCTCGACCAGCAGGCAGTTGCGAAACGCCAGCACATCGCGATGGAATGCCAGCCGGTCGCCGTCGCGGCCCGCATCTTCAACCTTGCCGGCAAGGTTCAGGAACAGGTCCGCCTGCCCGATGAGGTCAAGGCCGATATTGGCGAGGCTGAGATCGGTTTCCAGCGCGGGCGCATGACCGCACCATTCGGTCAGACGCTGGCCGAGGATCAGGCTGTCATCGCCCAGGCGCAGAAGATAGTCGAACAGCAACGGGCGCAGTTCCGCTTCCTCCGACGGCTGGATAGTGGGCAGGGGAGACGCCATCACATATGCCCCACGCTATCGGGAATGTTGTAGAAGGTAGGGTGGCGATATATTTTCGTTTCCGCCGGCTCGAAAAGCGGGCCGGACTGCGCCGGATCCGACGAGACGATATCGCTCGACTTCACGACCCAAAGGCTGACGCCTTCGAGCCGCCGCGTATAGACGTCGCGCGCGTGGCGGACCGCCAGCTCGCTGTCGGGCGCATGGACCGAACCGACATGCTTGTGGCTGACGCCGCCCTTCGAGCGGATGAAAACTTCCCAGAGGGGCCAATCGTGGCTCATTCTTGATTTCCTGTCACTCTGTCCAATTCAAGCGGCTAGGCGCGCCTTGCGCTTCGCCTCATAAGCGTCGGCCGCCTCGCGGACCCACGCCCCTTCATTCCAGGCGTCCTGGCGGGCTTTCAGCCGCTCCTTGGCGGCAGGGCCTTCGCCGCGCACGACGGCATAAAATTCTTCCCAGTCGATCTCGCCGAAATCATAGCCGCCTTGTTCCTCGTTCCACTTGAGGTCGGCATCGGGAATGGTCAGGCCGAGATATTCGGCCTGCGGCACGGTGGCGTTGACGAATTTCCGGCGAAGATCGTCATTGCTGTCGCGCTTGATGCGCCAGCGGAAGCCCTGCGCCGAATTGGGGGAGTCGGCATCGGGCGGACCGAACATCATCAGTGAGGGCCACCACCAGCGGTTGAGCGCGTCCTGTGCCATGGCCTTCTGTTCCGCCGTGCCCTGGGCCATGACCATCATGATCTCATAGCCCTGGCGCTGATGGAAACTTTCCTCCATGCAGATCCGCACCATCGCGCGCGCATAGGGGCCATAGGAGGTGCGTTGCAGGGGAACCTGGTTCATGATCGCGGCGCCGTCGACCAGCCAGCCGATCGCGCCGATGTCCGCCCAGGTCAGGGTCGGGTAGTTGAAGATGGTGCTGTATTTCGCCTTACCCGCGTGGAGCGCCTCGACCATTTCTTCCCGGCTGACGCCCAGCGTTTCGGCGGCGCAATACAGATACAGGCCGTGCCCGCCCTCATCCTGCACCTTGGCAAGCAGGATCGCCTTGCGCTTGAGCGAGGGCGCGCGGGTCAGCCAATTGCCTTCCGGCAGCATGCCCACGATCTCGCTATGCGCATGCTGGGAAATCTGACGCACCAGGGTCTTGCGATAGGCCTCGGGCATCCAATCCTTGGGCTCGATGAATTCGTCGGCGGCAACGCGCGCTTCAAACGCCGCCACATGCTCCGGATCCTCGTGGACCAGCGAGAGAGGCGCGGAGGCGGCGCTGCGATCCTTCAGCTCGGTAGTGTACATCCCTTCGCTCCTTGGCTGCGTTATGGGTCATGATATAATTGACCGACCAGACGGTCAACTAATTTATTTCACACCCGCTCGATGATGGTCGCGATGCCCTGACCAACGCCGATGCACATGGTGCATAGCGCCAGCTTCGCGCTGCGCAGGCGCAATTCCTCCGTCGCGGTCAATATGAGCCTGGCCCCCGACATGCCGAGCGGATGGCCAAGCGCGATCGCGCCGCCATTGGGATTCACATGTTCGGCCGTGTCGGGCAAGCCCAGCCGGCGCAGGACGGCGAGGCCCTGGGACGCGAAGGCCTCGTTCAACTCGACAATGTCGATGTCGGCGATGGACAGGCCCAGTCGCGCGAGCAGCTTTTCCGATGCCGGGGCGGGGCCGATGCCCATGATCCGGGGGGCGACGCCCGCCATGGCGGCACCGACAAAGCGGGCGCGGGGGGTGAGGCCATATTTGGCGATCGCTGCCTCGCTGGCGACGATGATCGCGGCGGCGCCGTCATTGACGCCCGATGCGTTGCCCGCCGTGACCGTGCCGTCCGGGCGCACGATGGGCTTCAGCTTGCCCAGCGTTTCGACGCTGGTTTCGCGCGGATGTTCGTCGCGCTCGACGGCGACCGGATCGCCCTTCCTTTGCGGCACATGGACCGGGACGATTTCCGCATCGAACCGCCCCGCCGCCTGTGCGGCAGCGGCCCGGCGCTG
>DATEJA010000031.1:0-9756 GCA_035278405.1 Sphingobium sp.
CCATCCGCACGCGGATTTCGCCGGTGCGCGGACCGTCCAGCTCCACGTCCGCCACTTCCAGAGGCGCGCCGGCCTCGGTCAATATCGCTGCCTTCATTCACCCTCTCCGATGGGATCGCCGACACAGGCCGATCGGGCCGTACGGCACGAATTTTGGAATGGGGTAAACTCATTTGACGCCTCTGACAAGCGTGGCTACCCTTGGCGCAAAGCTGCCGGAAGAGGCATGCCTGGCAGCATGTCCCGTCTTGCCTGCCATGCCCGTTCTGAGGCTCTATCCGCTGGAAGTGATCGGGCAATGATGGGGAAAATTTGCCAATGAACAGGGTGCGCCAGGGACGATCCGGGCGGATTGCAGACAGGTGGCTGGCGTCCAGGGCGGCAAGCCTGTGAAGCCCTCCCTCTCCCAGCCGAACGCTTCGCGCGTCGAAACTCCGCGCGCTCAGGGCAGGCGCGAACTCAGCAAGGCCGAGCGCACGTCGCGCATCATCGCGGCGGCTCGGGAGATGATCCGGGAAAGCGGCGATGTCGCCTTCGCGATGAAGGGCCTTGCCGAGCGCGCGGGCCTCAGCGTCATGACCCTCTATAATCTGGTGGGTTCGCAGCAGGATATCGTGCTGCGCATCTGCATCGACGACATGGTGAACACCACCGTCGAGCGCGAATCCGCGCAGGCGGGCGACGCGCTGGACGAGATTTTCGGCATGATCCCCTTCATCCGGGCCGCCTTTTCCGGCGATTTCGCCTATCGTCGGATCATCCTTCTGTCAGTCTTCCAGAAGGGGGCGGAGAGCACCCGGCGGCTCACGCGTAACATCTACATGACGCGCTGGGCGCAAATCCTGGAAAGGGCCAGGCAGGAGAAGCTGTTGCGCGCCGATGTCGACTTGTCGATGCTGCTCTTGGCGCTCGACAATGCCTATGTCGCCAACATCATCAGCTTTTCGGCCGGCGACATCAGTGACGAGGTGTTCGAGGCACGGGCGCAGTTCGCCTTTGCCCTCGCCATTTCGACGGCCGTGTCGCGGGGCCAGGCCCAGCGGGTCAAGGCCATCATGGACGATTGCACGGCCCGATGCCGGGAACTGGAGCCGGAAGGACCGTTCCTGCCGCAGGACCTTCCCGTCGCCTGAGGGCAGAGCCTTTGATCACTGGAACGGGCTCACGGCGCCGGCCTCTGTCGTCAGATCAATCCTCGTCGCGGCAGGTGAGGGGAAGAAGATGATGGCGGCTAGCGCAATCGCATAGACACATGCGTCCGACAACATATCCAGGCCATCGGCTACCAGCCCGTCGAGTTGATGGCGATCCCGCGGCCCCCACTTCCAACAGGAACATCTATGACGGGGAGCGAACACGGCAACGGCGCTCTGCTGGGGCCCGTGACATCCATGGCGAGTTGCTGATGAGCCGGCAGGGAGGCTGGCTGACGGAACTGGTGGCGAGTTGGGCGATCGTCATGATCGTCTCTGGCTACGCCTGCGTTCGGGCAAGCGGGTGTTCTGGCGTGACCTGCATGCCGTGACCGGCTTCTGGGTCGCGGGGCTGACACTGGTGCTGCTCCTATCCGTTCTGCCCTGGGCTGATGTTTGGGGCAGCGGCTTCAAATTCATCCGGGCCAAACTGGATCATCAGGACTGCCTACTACGCACAAGAGCTGCCGCGATCATTCATCTCAGGCGCTTCACATGGAAAAATAGTTCCCCATTCCGATCACGATCGTGGCGTTGATGAGCGTCATGATACCAGCCCATACAAAGCCTTTGGTTCTTCCGCTGACGGCGGACCATTCCCTCAGCGCGAAGCCCCAAAGTGTCGAGAACAGGATGATGCTGGCCATGTGCAAGGTCCAGCTTGAAAAGCCGTAACGGCCCATCTGGCTTTCCCCCATCGTGTAGAAGAAGAACTGGAAATACCAGAGCGTGCCACCCAATGCCGCCAGAAGATAGTTGCGAAGAAGCGGCGGGGGCGTCCCGTCGGCGTCGGCAGCGGGACCAGGTCGGCCGATAAACTCGCCCGCGCTGCGATTGCGCAGGATCAGATAGGCGCACCAGAGGAGATTGGTGGTCAGTCCCCCTGCGAGCACCACGCACAGGACGGGAAGCCCCTGGCTCAGGGGATCGGTGCCTGCCGCCAGGGTCAGTTCGCGGATCGGCTGTCCTGCATCCAGTCCCCATGCGAAGCATCCCGACATGACACCCGAAAATATGGCGATGAGAAGGCCCCTCGTCAGGTTGAATTCGGCGACACCGGGATCGTTCTCATCGAGAGGCGTCTCCCTTTCCTTGCGGCGCCCGGCCTGCGCGACGATGAGGATGCCGACAAGGGTGATGCCGATGCCGAGGAAGGTCATCTTGCCGCTCAGCGTCTGTGCCAATGTCCCCACCGTGCCGCGGAAGATCGGCGGTCCCATCGTGCCGATCACCGTTGTGAGCCCCAGCGCGACAGCCATGCCCAGCGATAATCCGAGGTAACGCATGGTCAGCCCGAAGGTCAGGCCGCCAAAGCCCCACATCGCGCCCCAGAACCAGCACCAGAACAGCGTGTCGGAGGGTGCGGAAGACAATACGCCTAAGAGGTCGTGCGTCTGAATCGAGGCGAAGAGCCAAGGCGCGACGGCCCAGGAGAACAACCCGCCCGTGATCCAGAAAATCTCCCATGACCAGCGTTTGATGCGCTTGTAGGGGACATAGAAGCTGGCCGACGACGCGCCGCCCAGCCAATGAAACAGCACGCCCGCGAGCGGGTTGGGATCCATCCTCTCTCTTCCTTCCGTCTTATGCGACGAGAATATCGCGGTTGATCTGGTCGATGCGCGTGACGCCGGTGAGCGCCATGGCGACGCGTATCTCCGCTTCGATCAGTTGCAGCAGGTGGGCGACCCCCGCCTGTCCTCCGCCCGCCAGCGCATAGGCCCAGGCACGGCCCAGCAACACGCCTTTCGCGCCCAACGCCAGCATACGGACTACATCGAGGCCGGAGCGCACGCCGCCGTCGACCAGCAGCGTCACCTGATCGCCGACAGCCTGCGCAATGGCGGGGAGCGCCCGAGCGGTCGAAGGCACGCCATCGAGCTGCCGCCCACCATGATTGGACACGATGATGCCGTCCGCGCCGACTGCGACCGCTTCACGTGCATCATCGGCATCCAATATGCCCTTGATGATGAGCGGACCGTTCCAGATCGAGCGGATGAACTCCAGGTCGCGCCAGCTGACGGTTGGATCGAAATTGTTGCGCATCCAGGCGAAAAAATCTTCAAGCCCGCTATTCTTGCCCAGCACGGGCGCAACATTGCCAAGACTGTGGGGGCGGCCGCAAATGCCCACATCCCACGCCCAGCGCGGATGCGTCGCGCCCTGCCAGGCACGGCGCAGCGCGCCGGCAAGGCCGGGAGCGCCTGCCAGACCTGAATGGTAATCGCGATAGCGTGACCCCGGCACCGGCATGTCGACCGTGAAGACCAGCGCGGAACAACGGGTCGCGTTCGCCCGCTCCAGCAGCGCTTTCATAAAGCCACGGTCGCGGATCATGTAAAGCTGGAACCAGATGGGCTGCGTCACGCCGGCCACGACTTCATCCAGTGCGCAGGCCGACACGGTTGACAGGGTGAAGGGGATGCCCGCCGCCTGTGCGGCACGAGCGGCCTGCACCTCGCCCCGACGGGCATTCATGCCGGCAAGCCCAATCGGGCCGAGCGCCACCGGCAAGGCCCAGTCCTGTCCGAACGGGCGCGTTGTGAGGTCCAGGGTGGAAATGTCGCGCATGACTCGCTGACGTAGCGCTACCCGCTCCAGATCGGCGACGTTCCGCTTCAACGTCACTTCGGCATAGGAGCCGCCGTCAATATATTCGAACAGGAATGGCGGTAGCCGCCGTCTCGCCAGTTCGCGATAGTCAAGCGCCGATGCTGCCTTCATGCTGCGTCCTCCATGCGCTCGGCTTCGCGTAGCCAGCGACCGCGGTAGGATGTGAGATCCCAGTCCAGCGGCGGGGCCTTCACGAGCGCCGACGATGGAGCGAGCTTGGGATCGAGCAAGCGGAGCGCGCCATAAGACACGTCATTATGTGCGTTGCTGACATAGACGGCGAGGTCGGGGCGCAACGACGCGAGCCCGCGGACGAACACTTCCGCTTCGGCGAAGCGCCCCTCCACCAGCACCCGTTCCCGCGTGCCAATCAGATCGAGCGAGGTGCTGGCGACCAGCGCCGCATAAAGGCAGACAGCCGCGCGCCGCTGGGCATTGTCATCCGGCATGCCGATCCAGCGCCCGCGCCCATGACCAAAGGGACCGAAACCGGGCGCGAAAGTCGGCAGGACCATTGCCTGGGAAGCAAGGATATGGGGAACGGCCGCCAGCAGCGTCGGCTGATCGGGCCGGATATCGACGCGTCGGCTGTCGACGCCCGTCAGCGTCTCGATCTCGCGTCCGCCCATGAAGCGGGCGGAGGGCACCGGGCGACCATAAGCGTCGACATTGACCAGGCAATCGCGCGCTTCGGGAAGCGATGCGATATCCACCGCCACATCGGGAGCGGGTGTGCGCATGGCGACGAACCAGGTACCCGTGGACAGGACGGTCGCTTCATTCCGCGCGATTTCAGGAAAGCCTCGCGCCGCTAGCAGCGCCGCGTTTGAATCGTGCAGGCCGCAATGCACATGGACGTCCGCGGGAAGCCCAGTGCGCTTTACCCATTCCGGCGTGATCGTGCCCAAAATCTCCCCCGCCCGTGCCATTGGTGCGAAGCGAGCAGCCCAGCCACGCTCGACCGCCAGCGCCGACGGCTCTGCCGTCGCAGGGCGCCAAAGATCCGTGTGGCAGCCAAGGCTCGTCGCTTCACTGGCAGCAACGCCACAGAGCAGCCAGCTCCAATATTGCGCCCAGGGCATGATGATCGCGTCGTCGCGCAGCAGGTCCGGATATAATGCTTCTAGCCGGTACAGTTGCGCGCCGAGATTTAAGCCGTCCGGCAAGGCAGGGGAGCCGGTCAGCGCGAACGCGTCGCGCAACTTGTCGTAGTCTCGGCGCAAGGCTGTGTTGATCGGCTCCTCATAATCGATCGGAGGACAGAGCAGTTGTCCGCGGCCGACGATCGCGGCGGCGGCCCCATGGCTCACGGGAATGATCGCCCCCACATCCGCCGTGGTGGCGAAATGGGCGAGCGTCGAGGCCATCCAATCTTCGATGCCGTTGGTGTCGAGCGCGACATAGTCCCCCGTCTCCACCCGTTCGTTGGGACGGGTGGCGCGCGCTAGCAGATCGCCCGCGTGTGACCAAAGGCTGAGTTTCGCCATGGTCTTCCCGACATCCAGAACAATGATAGCGCGCTCAGCCAAGCTGCTCTCCGAAGATTGATTATGATCGTTTATTATCGCTTATGATTGCAATGTGCCAGAGTTTTCGCTATCCAGCAACCATTCCTTGCGGAGAGATTTCCAACGATGTCCGACCTTATTGATGCTCCGGCGCTTACCGACTCGCAACATGACAGCGCCACGCCCTTCGCGATCCCGTCGAGCCGCTGGTCCGACGCCCAGGCGGCGAGCATGGGTGAGGCGGAACTGCTGCTCTATCGTTCCAATCTGCTTGGCTCAGATCTTACCGTCACCAATTTTGGCGGCGGCAATACGTCGGGCAAGATCATGGAGCGGGACCCGCTGACAGGCGAGGAGGTCGCGGTGCTTTGGGTCAAAGGTTCGGGCGGCGATATCGGGTCGATGAAGCTCGATGGATTTGCGACGCTTTATCTCGATAAGTTCCGCAAACTGGAAAATCTCTATCGGGGCGTCGTCTTTGAAGATGAGATGGTGGATTATCTGCCTCACTGTACCTTCAATCTTAACAGCCGGGCTGCATCGATCGACACGCCGCTGCATGGGCTGCTGCCTTATTCCCATGTCGATCATGTTCATCCCGATGCGATCAT
The DNA here is from genome assembly GCA_035278405.1 of Sphingobium sp. Taxonomy (GTDB): domain Bacteria; phylum Pseudomonadota; class Alphaproteobacteria; order Sphingomonadales; family Sphingomonadaceae; genus Sphingobium. Next base: position 5,929 of record DATEJA010000031.1, read on the forward strand.
CGCACTGGCCGCTGCCGCTGACGGTGAAGCCGCGACGCGGGAGATCTGGGGTGGCAAGATTGGATGGCTGCCCTGGAAACGGCCGGGTTTCGAACTGGGTATCCAGATCCGTGACTTTGCCGCCGCCAATCCTGAATGCGTTGGCGCGATGCTGGCCGGGCACGGGATCATCTGCTGGGCCGAAACGTCGAAGGATTGCTACGAGCAGACCATCGCCCTGATCGCCGACGCTGCCCGGTATCTGAACGGCAAGCTTGAAGGCAAGGCTGCATTCGGCGGACGCAAGGTCGCGCCGCTGCCCGCCGCCGACCGGGCGGCGGCGGCCGCGCGGTTGATGCCGCGTCTGCGAGGGTTGATGGGCGGAAAGCCGAAGCTTGGTCATTTTTCCGATGATGCCGAAACGCTGGAATTTGTCGGCAGCACTGATTTCGAGCGGCTGGCGGCGGTCGGCACCTCTTGTCCCGACCATTTTCTGCGGACCAAGATCGCGCCGCTGACGCTCGATCCTGCGAAGCTGGACGATGACGCGTATCTGGCCGAGAAGCTCGACAGCTATCGGGCGGGCTACGCCGCTTATTATCAGCGCTGCGCCCGGCCGACAGATCCGGCGATGCGTGATGCCAATCCGGTCGTGGTGCTGGTGCCGGGCATCGGGCGCATCACCTTTGCCGCCGATAAGGCGACGGCGCGGATCGCGGGCGAATTCTACGGCAATGCGATCAACGTCATGCGCGGGGCGGAGGTGCTGGGCGGCTATGTTGGCCTGCCGGAACAGGAAGCTTTCGACATCGAATATTGGGCGCTGGAAGAGGCCAAGCTGCAGCGCATGCCAAAGCCCAAGCCGCTGGCCGGGAAGATAGCGGTGGTTACGGGCGGAGCCGGAGGTATCGGCTCGGCCACCGCCGCGCGGCTGATGGCTGACGGGGCCTGCGTGATGCTGCTCGACCGCGAGGCCGCAGTGCTGGACGAGATACGCGAGGGCTTTGCCAAGCAGTTCGGCAAGGATGTGGTGCGCGGGGCAGTCTGCGATGTCACCGACGAAGTGCAGGTGGCGGCCGCCTTTGAGGCCTGTGCTCGCGAGTTTGGCGGCCTCGATATCTTGGTCGCTAATGCCGGCATCGCGTCGTCAGCGCCGATCGAGGAGACGAGCGTGGCGCTTTGGCGGAAAAATTATGATGTGCTGGCTGAGGGCTATTTCCTGACGGCGCGCGAGGCGTTCAGGCTGATGAAGGCGAATCTCCATGCGGATAATCGCGGTGGATCGATCGTGTTCATCGGGTCCAAGAATGGCCTTGCGGCCGCGACCAACGCGTCGGCTTATGCTTCGGCGAAGGCTGCGGCGCTGCATCTGGCGCGGTGTCTGGCGCTGGAGGGCGCGCCGGCGGGGATTCGGGTGAACACGGTCAACCCCGACGCGGTCATTCGCGGGTCGCGCATCTGGGACGGCGATTGGCGCAAGGAGCGTGCGGGGGCGCATGGGATCGATGCGGGCAAGGAACTGGAGGAACATTATCGCCAGCGGTCGATGCTGAAGCGGGATGTGCTGCCGGAGGATATCGCCGAGGCCGTGTTCTTCCTTGCGTCGGACATGTCGGCCAAATCGACAGGCAACATGATCAATGTCGACGCTGGCAACGCGCAGGCGTTTACCCGCTGACGAGTCACTTGCGTCGGGCTGCGGAAACAGGGCCATCTGCACAATGGCGGCTGTTGGCCCGGCGCTTTTTCATGAATGAAATGGCGAAAAAGGAGAGATTCCATGACGAGCGGCCTTCCGCTTTCCGCCGACCAGATTGCAAACCATAACCATAAGGGTATGGATGCGCTGCAGGACGATTATGACAGCCTAGGCCGCCAGCTGAAGCGGCGCGGTATCGACATTGACGGGATGAAGGCGCAAGTCGCGAACTTCTCGCTTGCGGTGCCGAGTTGGGGCGCGGGGCGGGGCGGTACGCGCTTCGCCAAATTCCCGATCGCCGGAGAGCCGACCAACATTCATGAAAAGCTGGAGGATTGCGCCGTGATCCATCAGCTGTCGACGGTCACGCCGCGCGTGTCGCCGCATTTCCCGTGGGACAAGGTGAGCGACTATGCCGCGCTGCGCGAGGAGGCGGCGAGCCTCAACCTCGGCTTCGATGCGGTCAACAGCAACACGTTCCAGGATCAGCCGGGGCAGGCACATAGCTATGCGAGCGGATCGCTCTCCTCCACCGACGAGGCGACGCGGCAACAGGCGGTCGAGCATAATATCGAATGTATCGAGATCGGCCGCCAGCTGGGGTCGACCGACATTACCGTCTGGGTGGGCGACGGCACCAACTTCCCGGGCCAGCAGGATTTCGCCCGCTCGTTCGATCGTTATCTTGAAGCGGCGGCGCAGATCTATGCGGCGCTGCCGGGCGACTGGCGCATGCTGCTGGAGCACAAGATGTTCGAGCCGGCCTTCTATTCCTCGGTCATTTCCGACTGGGGCAGTTCGATCCTGGCGGCGCAGACGCTGGGCGAGAAATGCCAGTGCCTGGTCGACCTTGGCCATCACGCGCCCAACGTCAATATCGAGCAGATCGTCGCGCGGCTGCACGCCTTCGGGAAGCTGGGCGGGTTCCATTTCAACGACAGCAAATATGGCGACGATGACCTGGATAGCGGGTCGATCAACCCGCACCAGCTGTTCCTGGTGTTCAACGAATTGGTCGAAGCTGAACTGAACCCGCGCCACGGTTTCAACCCGTCCTATATGATCGACCAGTCGCACAACGTAACCGATCCGATCGAATCCATGTTGTCGTCGGCGGAAACGATCGCGAGCGCTTACGCCAAGGCGCTGCTGGTCGATCGGGCCGAACTTCACGCGGCGCAGGAGGATAATGACACGATGATGGCTTTCCAGGCGCTGCGTCGCGCCTACAAGACGGATGTGTCGCCGATCCTGGCGCTAGCGCGGGTCGAGGCGGGCGGCGCGTTGGATATGCTGGCAGCTTATCGCGCGAGCGGCTATCGCGCCCGCAAGGCGCAGGAGCGTAAGACGGTAGGATTGGGCGCGGGCATCGTCTGACAGGTGCGATGAGCGTTTTTGATTGAATCCTGCAGCTTGATCGCGCATCGATGATGCCATGCACGCTACGCAACGCGAAGAACTGATCCTGGGGCTAATCGCGGAATCCGGCTTCGTGTCGTTCCGCGCGCTCGAGCAGAAGCTGAACGCTTCGCCCGCGACGATCCGCCGCGACCTTGAGCGGCTGGCATCGATCGGCCGGGTCGAGCGGGTGCATGGCGGGGCGCGGCTGCCCGAGGGTGAGGCTCCGGCGAAAGGGATCGCCACCCTGCAGGGCGTGCCCTTCCATGAGAATATCGGCCGGCATCGCGCGGAAAAGGAAGCGATCGGCCGCGCTGCCGCCGGGTTGTGCGAGGCGGGCGAGGGGATCATGATCGACGGCGGGTCGACGACCTTGCAGATGTGCCCGCATCTGGCAGGGCTGAATCTCCAAGTGCTGACCAACTCGCTGCATATCGTGAGCGCGCTCCTGCCCCAGCAGGGGACGCGGATATTGGTCCCGTCGGGGGCAGTCTTTCGTGAGCAGAACATCATCCTTGCCGCGGCGGGCGAGGAGAGCATGCCGCGCTTTCATGCGCCCAAGCTGTTCATGGGCGCGGCGGCGATCGGGCCGCAGGGGCTGATGCAGGCCGACATCGTGCTGGTCGCGGCGGAGCGGCGGCTGATCGAGCGCGCGGATGAGATCATCGTGCTGGTCGACAGCAGCAAATTCGCCATGACGTCGGGCAATGTCGTGTGCGATCTGAGCGAGATTGATGTTGTCGTGACCGACG
>DATEJA010000032.1:0-11842 GCA_035278405.1 Sphingobium sp.
GTTGGCGCCGAGCCCACTTCAATCCTCCAGGATCAGACTATGCTCCCGCGTCTCGCGCATCCGGACATAGACGATCAACGAGAGCGCGATCATCACCGCCACATAGACGTAGAAAGCTTGCTCCATCCCGACATGCTTGAAATAGAGCGCCACGAACTCGGCCGTCCCGCCGAACAAGGTGTTCGCCAGCGCATAAGGAAGCGCAACGCCTAGCGCCCGGATGTGAGCGGGAAACAGTTCGGCCTTCACCACCGCATTGATAGAGGTGTAGCCCGTGACGATGACAAGCCCTGTCATCACCAGCAACCCCGCGACCAGCGGATTCCGCGTCGTCGCCAGCGTGGCGAAGATAGGATAAGTCCCGATCATGCCGAGCACGCCGAAGCCGATCATCAGGGGCTTACGCCCGACCCGGTCCGACAGCATGCCAGCAACAGGCTGCAACAGCATGAAAAAGAATAATGTTATGCCATTGATCTGCGAAGCGGCTTCGCGGCTGAGGCCACTGGTATTGACCAGGAATTTCTGGATGTAGATGGAATAGGCATAAAAGGCGATCGTGCCGCCGGCCGTCAGCATCATCACCGTCAACGTCTCGCGCGGGTGACGCGTAAGCAGTTCGACAAAGCCTGAGCGAGGTGCGCTTTCCGCCTTGGCAACCGCAAAGCTCTGCGTTTCGCTAAGCCCTCGCCGGAGCCAGAAGACTATGACTGCCAATAAGCCCCCGATCAGGAAGGGAATACGCCACCCCCAGGCATCGAGCGCCGCTTCGCCCAGACCCACCTGCAGCAGAAGCAGCACGCAGATTGCTATCAACTGTCCGGCTATCAGCGTAACATATTGAAAACTGGAATAGAAACCGCGCCGAGCCCGGCCTGCCATTTCGGACAAATAGGTCGCGCTGGCGCCATATTCGCCGCCGATCGACAGGCCCTGGATCAGGCGAGCAAGGATCAACAGGATCGGCGCCCCGACGCCAATGACGTCATATCCCGGCGTCACCGCGATGAGCAGCGAACCCGCGCACATCAGGCCCACCGACAGAGTGAGCCCGCGCTTGCGACCATGCCGGTCGGCATAGATCCCCATGGCCCAGGCGCCGATCGGCCGCATGAGAAAGCCCACAGCAAAGATGCCCGCCGCGCTCAGCAACTGCGCGGTGCGGTCCTCGCTCGGGAAGAAGTGCGGCGCGAAATAGAGCGTGAAGGCCGCATAGGCATACCAGTCATACCATTCGACCAGATTGCCCGCCGAGCCGCCGACGATCGCCCGCACCCGCTCACGTCGGGTCGGCGGCCTGTGGGGGAGCGGCGCCGTCATGGCGTCAAAACCATTTCTCCGTCTTGCACGCCCCAGCTTTTCAAGCGCGAGAGCAGGTTCATGCCCACGACATTCACGTCGCCAAAGGCGGGCGATATGACAATGTCGAGATCGCTGGCGCGGATCGGGCCGAGGGCCAAGGTGGATACGCTGGAGCGCCTGGCCTCGATCTTGCCATTGGCGGTCATCATGGAGACTGCGGGCCCATTGAGATCGAAATTGAGCCCGGCGGCGCGGGCGGTCGACACCGAAAGCGCGGTGACGCTGGCACCACTGTCGATCAGGAAGCGTGCGGGCGTGCCGTTGACGGTCGCTTCGACCCAGAAATGGCCATCGGGCGCCATGGGAATTCGCAGCGCCTGCCCCTCGGCGCGGGCCGATGGCAGCACGGCAGGGGCAGGCGCGGAAGACCCACCCCCTGCCCCTGCCATCCGGGTGGAGAAGAGGCCGGACTGCTCGCCCAGTTTGAACAGGCCGAGCAGCCCGGCGAAAATAACGACCCACAACAGCGCCATGCGGACCATGCCACCCCAGGGCGCGCGACGCGCAAGCAGGGCGGACCCGACCAGGACAAGCGCCAGCACATACCAGATGCCGGACATCGCCTGATCCGTGTTCATGACCATTTGCCCCTAATCCGTCGCCCCCAGCCGCACCACCATGCCATCATAGCCCGGTTCGACGCCAGTCGGGAGTGACTGTCTCAAGGTCGCATAGTCCATGCTCTGGTCCATATGGGTGAGAATGGCACGGGCCGGCGCCACGGCCGCAATGCCGTCCAGGGTCAAAGCCAGATGAGGATGGGTCGGATGCGGCTTTTCCCGAAGCGCGTCGACCACCCAGATGTCGAGGCCGTCGTAGAGTGCGATCATGTCTGCGGTAAGCGCATGAAAATCAGTGGCATAGCCGATGGAGCAGCTACCATGGCTGAAGCGAAATCCGGTCGAAAATATCTCGCCATGCGGCTGGTCCGTGCAGGCGATGTCGATGTCGCCGATCCGCAAACCATCGGGCAGAATGTGCGGTTCTATCGTCGCATGATAGCCCTGACGCCCTTCAAAGGCGTAGCCGAAGCGCTGGCCGAGCAGCTTGAGCGTCTGACGGCGGGCATAGGCCGGCAAGGGGCTGCGGCGGTGATGGTAAAGCTGCCGAACATCATCGATGCCGTGGCTGTGGTCGGCATGATCATGGGTCCAGAGGATCGCGTCGATATCGACCACGTCGGCCGCGAGCAGTTGGGCGCGCATGTCGGGCGAGGTGTCGACCAGCAGCCGGGTGGTGGCGCTCTCCACCAGAATGGAGGCGCGGGTGCGACGGTTCTTGGGCTCGGTGGGATCGCAGCTGCCCCAGTCATTGCCGATCCGGGGCACGCCCGACGACGTGCCGCAGCCCAGAATGGTGAGCGTCAGGCTCATGCGCGCGGCGCCGCTCCGATCTTGCTGAACAAGGCGCGGAAGTTTGCGGAGGTCGCTTCGGCGAGTTGCTCGATGCTTTCTCCGCGCAAGCCCGCAAGGAAACGGGCGGTGTCGGCCACATAGGCGGGCTCGCACGGCCGGCCGCGATGGGGCACCGGCGCGAGGAAAGGGGAATCCGTTTCGACGAGCAGCCGGTCGAGCGGCAAGCGGGCAGCGGTTTCCTGCAGATCCCGGGCATTTTTGAAGGTCACGATGCCCGAAATGCTGATATGGAGCCCAAGATCCAACGCCGCATCGGCAAAGGCGCCGCTGGCGGTGAAGCAGTGGATGACGCCGGGATAGGCCCCCTTCCCCATTTCGTCGCGCAGGATGGCGAGCGTGTCCTCTTCCGCATCGCGGGTGTGGACGATCAGCGGTAGGCCCGTCTCGCGCGCAGCAGCGATATGGGCGCGGAAACTGTTCTGCTGCCTTAGCCGGTCGCTATGGTCGTAATAATAATCGAGGCCGGTTTCACCGATGCCCACGACGCGCGGATGCGCCGCGCGCGCGACCAGCTTGGCGGTGTCGATATGGGCATGCTCATCCGCCTCATGCGGGTGGATGCCGACGGTCGCCCAGACGTCCGCCTCCCGCTCCGCGGTCCGCAGCACGTCGTCCCACTCGCTCTCGCGGGTGGCGATGTTCAGCATCAGGTCGACGCCGGCGCCGCGGGCGCGTTCAAGCACATTCTGCTGATCTTCGATCAAGCCTTTGTAATTCAAATGACAATGGCTGTCGATCAACATCGAATCAGACGTCCGCTTCAGTCAGTTCGAGGCGCGGGAAAAGCGGCTTGGGCGGGCTCAACGTAAAGCCCGTTGCGCGAAGTTCATCATACCAGCCGCTGCCGATCGCCGCATAGCTGCGCCCTTCGCCGCTCAGCCCCAACTGGTCGAGCAGTTGGGCAGCGTTGGCCGGAATGACCGGCTGGATCATGATGGCAAGGTTGCCGATAGCTTCGTAAAGCGTGGCAAGCACCGCCTCCATCCGCGCCGGATCACTCTTGCGCAGCGCCCAGGGCGCCTGCGCGTCGATATAGGCGTTGCATGCGAACACGGCGCGCATCCATGCCTCGATCGCGACCGAAGGCGCGAGTTGCGCCATGGCGCCCTGGAACGTGCGAGCGGCCTCTTCGATGGCGGCAAGCAGCTCCTGGTCGACCGCTTGGGCAGCGCGCTCGGGCAGGCGGCCTTCAAGATTTTTCGCGATGAAGCTCAACGTGCGCTGGGCAAGATTGCCGAAGCTGTTGGCGAGATCGCTGTTGGACCGGGCGACGATCGCCTCCGCGCTATAGCTGCCGTCATTGCCGAAGGTGACTTCCGACAGAAGGAAGTAACGCAGCTGATCGACGCCAAAACGGTCCGCCAGCTCAAGCGGGTCGGCGACATTGCCGACCGACTTGGACATCTTCTCGCCCCGATTGAGGACAAAGCCGTGGCCGAACACTTTCCTCGGCAGCGGCAGCTTCGCACTCATCAGGAAGGCCGGCCAGTAAACCGTATGAAAACGAACGATATCCTTGCCGATGATATGCGTGATGTCGCCGCCTTCGGCCCAATAGCGCGCCATGCGCTCTTCATCGTCGGGATAGCCGCAGCCGGTCAGGTAATTGGTCAGCGCATCGACCCAGACATACATCACATGGCCATCGCTGCCGGGGACCTTTACCCCCCAGTCAAAGCTCGTCCGCGAGACGCTGAGGTCCGACAGTCCGCCCTCGACGAAGCGCATGATCTCGTTGCGACGGCTGTCGGGCTGGATGAAGTCCGGCTGGCTATTGTAGAGATCGAGCAGCTTCTGCTGATAGGCCGAGAGGCGGAAGAACCAGCTTTCCTCCACGGTCCATTCGACCGGCGTGCCCTGGGGCGAGAGCTTTTCGCCGCCCTCACCCTCCACCAGTTCCTTTTCGTCGTAAAAGGCTTCGTCCCGGACCGAATACCAGCCTTCATAGCGGCCGAGATACAAGTCGCCATTGGCCTCCATCGCCTGCCAGATGGCTTGGCTGGCGCGGTGATGGTCGGGTTCGCTGGTGCGGATGAAACGATCAAAGCTGATATTCAGCCTGTCATCCATATCCTTGAAATAGGCCGACATTTCATCAGCCAGCGCGCGCGGCTCGATGTCCCGATTGCGGGCGGTCTGGGCCATTTTCAGGCCATGTTCGTCCGTGCCTGTCTGGAAGAAGACATCGCGGCCCATCATCCGCTGGAAACGGGCGATCGCATCGGTGGCGATCACCTCATAGGCGTGGCCGATATGCGGTCGGCCATTGGGATAGCTGATGGCGGTGGTGATCGTGTAGGGCTGCGACATGGGCCTTCCCTAGCGGGAGTTGACGCCCGCGCAAAGCCGCTTTTCAGGGGGCGAGCGCCGCGACGTGACCGGCCAGTTCGAACGTGACCGCCCCCGGTTCCAGCGAGAGGATGATGGCGCCGCCGGCAAGCTGGCGCGCGGCTTCCCAACGGTCCAGCGCGACCCGCAGCGGCTCGCCGCTTCTGTGCCGGGCGGCCTGGGCGATATAGGCCGGGGCCCGTTCGAGAAAGGCTTCGTAGCGCGGGCGGGCGGCTTTGGTGGACAGTGCCTTGGCAAGGGCAAGGCGGCGGCTATTGCCCGGATCGCCATCGGCCGCGATCGCCGCAAGCGTGCGGTCCATTTCGCCAATGTCGAGGCCGGCATAGCGCAGGGCGCGCCCAGGGGCTCCCTCCCCGGCTGCGACGAGGGTGTCGATTTCGTCGGGGGACAGATCCTCGCCCACGGCGCGAAGGACCTGACGCATCTCCCCGTCGGCCAGCGGATCGAAGCGCAGGGTGCGACAACGCGAGCGGATCGTCGGCAGCAGGCGACCCGGGGCATGGCTGACCAGCAGGAACAGCATGTCCGCAGGCGGCTCCTCTAGATTCTTGAGCAGCGCGTTGGCCGCGCCCCGCTCCAAATCATCGGCGCTGTCGATGATGACGATGCGGCGCGGCGACAGGGACGGCGCCGACTGGATCAGCCGCTGCAGCCCGCGAATCTGGTCCACGGTGATGTTGCGCGCGGTCCCGCTTTCCTTTTCCAGGCACCGCAATTCGGCATAGTCGGGATGCGCCTCCGCTTCGATCAGCCTGGCGATCGGGTGGTCGGCGCGCACGGCTAGCCCCTCCCCCTCGACCGGGGGACCGGCTGCCTCGGCAAGCAGGCGCAATGCGAAGGCGCGCGCAAAGGTCGCCTTGCCGATGCCATTCGGGCCGGCGAGGATCCAGCCATGATGGAGCCGCCCGCTACGCGCGGCGGCGAGCAGGGTCGCGGCCTGTTGATCGTGCCCGATCAGGCCGATCATGGCAGAAGATCGTCCAGCGCATCCAGCAGGCGCGCGGTGACGATCGCGGCATCGCCGGCAGCGTCGATGGCGCGGACGCGTTGAGGCTCCTCTGCCGCGAAGCGCGTAAAGGCCTGGGCAACTTGCTGGTGGAACGCCTTGTCCCGGCCGCCGATGCGATCGGCCGCGTCGCCGTCCCGACTGCGCGCGCGCGCCTCCGCCTCCTCTTCGGGCAGCGAGAGAATGAGGGTGCGATCCGGCAGGAAATCGGCGCTGCCGATCCTGTGGAGCGTGGCAATGTCGCTGTCGGTCAACTCGCCCATCCCTTGATAGGCGCGGCTGCTGTCGAGGAAACGATCCGAGAGCACCCAGGCGCCGCGATCGAGCGCGGGGCGAATGGTCTTTTCGAGATGATCGGCGCGGGCGGCGGCGAAGAGCAGGGCTTCGGCGCGCGGGCTCCAGCGATCGGCCTTGCCGGTCAGGAGCAGAGCGCGGATCGCCTCCGCCCCCTCGCTGCCGCCGGGCTCGCGCGTTTCGACGACCTCCAGGCCGCGTGCGCGAAGGGCGGCGGCAAGCGCCCGCAGCTGGGTCGACTTGCCTGCCCCCTCCCCGCCTTCCAGAGAGATGAAACGGCCGCGCGTCACCCGAAGAAGGACTTCAGGCCATTCCACAGCCGCCCGAAGATACCCGCTTCGGACACTTCCTCACCCGCGACAAGCGGCAGCACCTGCGGCGGCGTGTCGGGCGTGGACACGATCAGTTCGGCGATCTTCTGCCCCTTGGCGATCGGCGCCTTGATGGGGCCGGTATAGGCCACCTTGACCGACACATTGCCCGAAGCGGTGCGGGGCAGCGTCACGGCCATGTCCTGTGGCGCAACCAGGGGAACGGTGGTCGCGCTGCCCAGCTGTACCTCGGCATTGTCGACGGTCTGGCCCTTCTTGAAGAGGAACTGCGCCTTCCATGCCTTGAAGCCCCAGTCCATGAAGGCGACGGATTCGCTGATGCGGCTGTTGTAGGTCGGCAGGCCCGCGACGACCATGACCAGGCGCCTGCCTTCCTGTTCGGCCGATCCGGTGAAGCCGAAGCCCGCTTCCTCGGTATGGCCGGTCTTCAGGCCATCGGCGCCCGCCACCTTGCCCAGGATGGGGTTGCGGTTGCCCTGTTCGATATCCGCGCCGCCCATGGTCTTGCCCCAGGTGAAGGCGCGGGTGGCGTAGAAGCGCTTGTAGAGATCGGGCGTTTCCTCGACCGTGGCTTCGGCGAGGCGCGCCAGATCCTCGGCGGTGACATAGGTCACGCCTTCATCGGGCCAGCCGTTGCTGGTGCCGAAATGGCTGTTCTTGAGGCCCAGGCGCTTGGCCTCGTCATTCATCAGCGCGACGAAGGCCTGTTCGGTCCCGGCAATGCCTTCGGCCAGCACGACGCAGGCGTCGTTGCCCGACAGGGTGACGATGCCGTGGAGGAGATTTTCCACCGAAACCTGTTCGCCCGCCGACAGGAACATGGTCGATCCTGCGGCAGGGCCGTGCCATTGCTTCCAGGTTTCGGGCCGCACGGTGAATTTGGTGTCGAGCTTCAGTTCGCCCTTCTGGATCAGGCGGAAGGCGACATGGGCCGTCATCATCTTGGCCATGGACGCCGGTGGCATCCGGGTCTGGCCGCCCTTGTTATAGAGCACCGCGCCCGACGACAGGTCCTTCATATAGGCGATCGGCGCGCCGCTCGTATAAGGCGGCGCGGCGGCGGTCAGCGGCTGCGCCAGCAAGCCGGCAAAGAGAAAGGCGGCTACGGTCTTTTTCATCAGGACTGCCTTCGCACTGGTGGATTCGGAATTGGTAAATGCCCGTTGCCTGTCCTTAGCCATGAGAACCCCGATCCCTCAAGGCCCTGCCGGCGTCGAGCCGCTGCAAAAGGCGATGCGCGCCGCTATTGCCTGACCGCATCGGCCAGCAGGCCGACCGACAGGGCATAGAAGTTCGAGCAGTTATAATCGAGGATCGCCCGATAATTGCTGGTGAGCAGATAGGCCGTGTTGCCCGGCCCATCCGGCTCCAGCAGCGTCGCCATCACCGCGTCGGCGGGCCAGGCCCCGCTCGTTGGCGTGACGCCAAGGCGGCGCCATTCGGCCATGCTGAGCCAGCGGCTGTGGCGATTGAAGACCCTTGCGCAGCGCGCGGGCGTCAGGCGCGCGGCGATGCCGGTGCGGTCGAGCCCGGCAGGCACCGAGACCGCGACGCCCCAGGGCTGGCCGCGTCGCCAGCCGGCGTTGACGAAATAATTGGCGATGGAGGCGAGCGCATCGGCTTCGCTGTTCCAGATGTCGACGCGCCCGTCCCCGTCGCCATCCTTGCCCAGGCGTAGATAGACGCTGGGCAGAAATTGCGGATAGCCCGTCGCGCCCGCCCAACTGCCGACCAGCCGACTGCGCGGAACGCCATTGTCGAGCATCTTGAGCGTGGCGAGCAGTTCAGGTTCGAAAAGGCTGCGGCGGCGCCCTTCATAGGCCAGGGTCGCAAGCGATCGGATCAGGTCGAAATCGCCCGTATAGGCGCCATAATTGGTTTCATGACCGTAGATGGCCACCATGATTTCTTCCGGCACCCCGGTTTCCGCCTCGATCCGGGCGAGCCGGGCCCGATTGGCGAGATAGGCGGTGCGCCCCCTGCCGATCCGGGCCGCGTCGACATGCTGGCGCCGATAGGGTTCGAAATTGGGGATGGGCGAATAGGCGCCGCCGCCCGGCTGGCTCTGATCGAGCTGCACGACGCGCGGGTTGGGCGTCAGCGTCGGAAAGACGGAATCGAGCGTGGCGTCGCGAACGCCCATCGACCGCGCCTTGGGACGCAGCGATTCCAAATAGGCGCGAAAGGCCACATCCTCCTGCGCCATCGTCGCGTTGCTCATCAGGATCGCCCCGGACACAGCGGCGATGGCCAGGCAAAGCGAGAGGATGATGGAACGCATTGAAGAATCTCCCTGAACCCTTTTGTGGCACAGGGAGGCGCCGTCATGTAATCCCCTTAATCGCGGAAGGCCCCGGCACGCGATGAAGCCCTAGGAAAAACGGGTGCCATGATTTTGCGCTTGGCTTGGCCGCCCGCTTCGCTAGGAAGCCAAGGCGACGGACAGGTGGCCGAGTGGTTTAAGGCAGCGGTCTTGAAAACCGCCGTGGGTTTACGCTCACCGTGGGTTCGAATCCCACCCTGTCCGCCATATTCCCTCTAGTTGCCGCCGCGACCCCGTCCATCCGGACCCCTGACGCCATCGCGCGCATCGCGGATCGTGGTCGTCAATGTCTGGTTGGAATCCGGGCCTTTGGCCGGGCCGCTGTCAGGCCCCTTGGGCGCGCCGCCGTCCGGCTTCAAACCGCCTCCGCCGCCGCCCGTCGATTTGGCAATGGCTTCGGACGAGAGCGACGTCGAGAGCAGGATCGTCATGACTGGGGGCACGGTCACGGCGAAGCGGCCGCAAGTCTCCAGGAAATGGCGCCGATCTTCCGTCGCGGCTAAGAATTCGGGTTCCTCGGACAAAGCTGCGCTCCTCTTCATGTTGGCAAATGCCAGATTAGCAGGTCGACCGGGTTTTGCGGCATGCCAAGGAGGTCTATGGCAAATGGCATAGAAAATGGCGGCGCCGAGCATGCCGCCAATCAAGGCTTAACTGGCGTTAAGGCAGAATCGTTTCGAGGGTGCTATAGCTTCATCTCTCCACCGGGAGGTTGCGATGCCAGCCGACACAGATGCCCGCTACCTGTTCAGGCGGGCGCGCGAAGAAGCCGCCAAGGCCAATGAGGCGCTCGCGCGCCGTGCTCCAGCTGCCGAGGTCGCGGCGCACCGCGAACTGGCCTTGCGCTACAAGGTTCGAGCCTTGTCGATCACCTGCCCCGACCAGGTATTGCATGACGCCATGGAGAAATATGATCTGCCCGGTGCAGCGCCGCCCAAACGGCCCCACTGATCGATCACCCAGCGAAACCGCGCTCTTTAAAAAAAAGCGCCCCCGAGCAAGGGACGCCGGGGGCGCGATCTGTATGCTGTCGGGCATTCAAATCCGCCTTCGACTAGCAGCAACACGGCTTCTCGGCAATAGTCAGGGCGCGTTTCCGTAGCGTCACGCGGCAGAACATCGCGGCCGCGCTCGGTGAGACAAAAAGACCAATTGAAAAGAACGCCCCGCCTCTCACATGACGTGCAGAGAGCAAGGACATGACGATGACCATCGAAGACCAGAAAGCCGCTGCCCAATCGGGACAATGGCCCCCCCTGTCGCCGATCGAAACGGGCGTGCGGGGCCTCTGCCCACGCTGCGGCAAAGGCCACATCTTTCGCGGTTTCCTGACGGTGCGGGATCATTGCGAGATTTGCGGGCTGGACTATTCCTTCGCCGACCCGGCGGACGGGCCCGCCGTGTTCGTGCAATTGTTCGCCTGCGTGCCTGGGGTGATCTTCATCGTGATGCTGGAGATCATGGCGCGGCCGCCGCTCTGGGTGCATATCGCCGTGGGCATCCCGGTGCTGATCCTGACCACGATATTGCCCTTGCGGCCGATCAAGGGATGGCTGGTGGCCGCCCAATATGTGAACCAGGCCCAGGAAGCGGGCACGGCCCAGCTATGGGCGAAGCTGCATGGAGAAAGCGCCGAGCAGCGTCGGGATCGTTGATTTCATCTGAGAGGCTATTGTCGGATGCGAGGTGATGGCGCGCTGGTTGCGGCCAATTGCGCGCGTTTCATACATCGTCATCCGAGCGCAGGCTGGGATCTTAGGGACAGGTTGCGCCCTATCGCATGAGATGCCAGCTTCGCTGGCATGACGAGCTGATTATATCCGGAATTCCCCCAAATCCTCAGCGTCGCTGACGCCCTTCCCTCAACTCAGCGCGCCATGGCAATGCTTGTATTTCTGCCCCGAGCCGCAGGGACAGGGCGCATTGCGGCTGATGTCCAGATTGGCAAACTCGCCGTGCTGCGCGTCACCGACGGGCGGGCGCGGAATGGTGGTGGTCACGCCGAGCCGGGCCGCGTCGATATCGTTGCTATTGTCCTCGCCCGAGAAGGGGTCGATGTGCGTGGTGATGAAGTCGGGCAGCACCGGCAGTTCGAACTCGGGCAGCGCTTCTTCCATGCGGAACTGAACGCGCGCGATGGAGCCGGTCACATCCTCGCGGATGTTGCCCAGCATGCGTTCGAACAGGGCGAAGGCTTCCTGCTTATATTCGTTGATCGGCGTCTTCTGCGCATAGGCGCGCAGGTGCACGACCTGGCGGAGCGCGTCGAGGGTCGACAGATGCTCCTTCCAATGATGGTCGAGGCTCTGGAGCAGGACCGACTTTTCGATCATGTGCCAGCTTTCGGGATCGATCTCCTTGACCTTTTCCGCCACGGCCTCATCGGCGAGCGCGTTAAGGCGCTCCTCGATCATCTCGGGATCGACCGCATCTTCGGCGAGCCAGGCATCGAAATCGGGTTCCAGGCCCAATATCTCGGCGGTGCGGACCTTCAGCCGGTCCATGTCCCATTGTTCGGGATAGGTGCCGGGCGGGCAGGAGGCACCGACCAGATCGTTGATCGTCTCATGGCGCATGTCGGTAACGACATCGTCGACCGTATCGGCATCCATGATGTCGCTGCGCTGCTCATAAATGACCTTGCGCTGGTCGTTCATGACGTCGTCATATTCGACGACCTGCTTGCGGATGTCGTAGTTGCGCGCCTCGACCTTCTTCTGCGCGGTCTCGATGGCTTTGCTCAGCCATTTGGACGGGGGCA